>NZ_HF988941.1:0-2734 GCF_000435035.1 Porphyromonas sp. CAG:1061
AGACCATATTCCATTAAAACAAGGATTAAGACTAATTTTTGGGTTATTGCAGTACACCCCACTTACTGTTGTAGTCGCAGACCATATTCCATTAAAACAAGGATTAAGACACATAATGCCACGCACCATTCCAAGGGTAGTCTTCCCGTCGCAGACCATATTCCATTAAAACAAGGATTAAGACATTTACTATAGGTTTACATATAAAGTGTACCCACTTAGTCGCAGACCATATTCCATTAAAACAAGGGTTGGGGGAGTGGGCAAGTGTGTGGGCTGGGGGAGGGATAGTTGTTATATAGCATAAGGGGAATTGGGGTGAGGTGGTGGTATTATCTGTATCTTTACGGTGCGATTATAGTATTAACCACTGGAGGCATAGGAAATGCAAAATTATAAGGACTTCTGTAGGAGGGCAATATCGGTCTTTAATCAGGCGATTGAGGAGTATCATGTGAGGGATAATGTGGATGCAAAGGTCAATAACCCTTACCCCTTTAAGTCGATTGAATACTATCTATACCTTAAGTGCTGGGTGGATACGATCCAGTGGCACTTGGAGGACATCATACGTAATCCAAATATCGACCCTGAGGAGGCACTTAAGATCAAGCGTCGGATGGATCGATGCAATCAAGACCGTACCGACTTGGTGGAGCTGATTGATAGCTATTTCCTTGACCTTTTCTCGGGGGTGAAGGTACTGCCGGAGGCGACGATCAATACGGAGAGCCCGGGTTGGGCTATTGACCGCCTGAGTATCTTGCAGCTGAAGATCTACCACATGAGGGTGGAGACGGAGCGTGCTGGCATCTCGGAGGAGCAGCGTATCACGGTGCGTGCTAAGCTCTCGGTATTGCTACAGCAGAATGACGACCTTTCCCAGGCTATTACTACCCTCTTGGAGGATATGGCGGAAGGGCGGAAGTATATGAAGGTCTACAAGCAGATGAAAATGTACAATGACCCAACGCTCAATCCGATCCTCTATTCGCAAAACTAATTCATCAATACATACAAACAAAGGGGCACCATCGCATAAGCGACGGTGCCCATTTTGCTATGGGTTACGCATTAGGGATAGGTCTACTGCGTATCATTCCGCTGAAAAACCATACGGTCGGAGTTTTCTAATGAGTAACTGATTATTTATTGTATATTTGTCTCGAGGATAAATGTATAGCCCCACCTAGAGGTGGACTCTAAGACTTTGGAGAAACTGATGAGACTAACGGAAGGACAAGAGCAGGCACTTGAGGCGATGAAGGCCTTTGTGATGAGCAATGAGGAGCAAGTTTTTATCCTCAGAGGGTATGCTGGTACGGGTAAAACGACCCTGCTGAGGCAGTTAATCGGCTTTTTGGACAGTCAAAATCAGCGGTATTCTCTAATGGCTCCTACGGGTCGGGCAGCTAAGGTGTTGAGCGATACGTTGGGTGGTAGTGCATCGACTATTCATAGGCGCATCTATAAGTTTGTCTATCTGAAGGAGAAGGAGGCGGATGGTACTAAGGAGTATTGCTTGTATTACAAGGTGCTTGATGCCGACTTTGGCAGTGTGGTGATCATTGATGAGGCCTCTATGGTCCCGATCAAAAAGAGTTTTGATGATCATTATGTGATGGGAAGTGGGTCGCTCTTAATGGACTTGCTTCAATTTGCCAATCCTAAGGAGCGGCGGACTAAGCTGATTTTTGTGGGTGACCCAGCCCAGTTGCCCCCTGTGGGGGAGTCTATCTCTACTGCCTTGCGGCGTGAGACTTTTGAAGAGTTGGGGCTCAGGGTAATGGAGGCGACACTTACCGAGGTGGTGCGTCAGGCAGAGGGCTCTCTTGTGCTAGAAAATGCTACGCTTATGAGGCGATACGTGGAGGAGGAGAAGGGGATGCTAGCCCTCTCGTACGACGATATCTCTTTTCGGCAGATCCAATCTCACGAGTTCTCTCCACTCTATCTACGGCTTTATCCTCGTCCGTCTATAGATAGTGGGCTGATGATTGCCTATACCAATAAGCGTTGCAAAACTCTTAATCAGGAGGTGAGGAGTAGTTACTTCCCTCGCCATCCTGAGGTGGCTGTGGGGGATCGACTATTGGTGGTGGCTAATAATATGGCGATGTCCCTTGTCAATGGTGACTTGGTGATGGTGCAGGCGGTCTATCCTCAAGCAGAGGTGCAGGGGGTGAATGTGGGTAATAATCAGGTGGTGACGCTAGTCTTTAGAGACTTGTTGATCAATGTGGAGGGGATGGTGATAAAGTCAAAGATATTGGAGAACTTACTCTACTCTGATGAACCACGGATGAGTAAGTTGGAGGCGAAGGCGGTCTATATTTTTACCCTGCAAAAGCTTTATGAGGAGTATGGGTTCAATCTGCAGGGGGAGGCCCTGAATAAAGCCTTGCAGGGAAACGAATATTACAATGCTTTGCAGTGCAAGTTTGGCTATGCGATCACTTGCCACAAGGCTCAGGGCGGGGAGTGGGATACGGTGCTCATAGATTATGCGGGGCGTAATAATCTCTCTCTAGATGAGCTTCGCTGGTGCTATACTGCTACCACTAGAGCTACGAACTGTTGCTATGTCGCTAACCCTCCAACTATCGATGAAGCCGCATGCTATGAGGGGGTGCAACCCATTATTCAGCTCTCCAAGCCACCGATGCTACCTCAGGCTACTTCCAACCTATCGGACGGCTCACCTGTAGAACGTGTCTATAAAGCACTCCAAGGG
>NZ_HF988941.1:2771-5112 GCF_000435035.1 Porphyromonas sp. CAG:1061
GGCATTGGCTGGTTTGGGCTATGAGATCACCCATCGTCAGGCGCTTCAATACCAAGAGCGGTACACGGTGCGTCACGTGGCGAGTGGTCTCTCCTTTCAGATCTCTGGCTTTTACAATAAGGCGGGGGTCTTTAGTAAGGGCTTCAAGGTGACTAAGGGGGAGCTGCCTCCTGGTGAAAGAGCCCGCGTGGAGCCTTTGCTAGCCTCTCCTGAGAGCTACTCTGACCCTGTAGGTTCTGAGGAGGCGGAGCTCTCTTATATCCCATCGGGCAATGCCTATCAGTTTGCTTATGGGCTAGTGTCTCGTGCTTCTGAATTGAGCGGTGTCGGCATCAAGGCGATCCAAGAGAATGACCAGCAATACTATGTCCGTTATTTTTTAGCCACGAATGGACAAGCCGATGCCTATCTGGATTGCTATCGCAATGGCAAGGACTTTCTCACAAAGATCATCCCCTATCTATATAACCAAGGAGGAGAGCAAAAGCTAAAGCAACTCCTCAATGAAATCAGCCGTCAATTGTGAATGCGAGTGAAATAACCAGACTGCGTAAGAGTGGGCAGGTGGAGGAGGCTTACCAACTAGGTAAGCAACTCCTACATCAGAATGAATCGGATCCCTATGTGCGAATGGCTTATGCCTGGGTCTTGTGGCAAAAGGTAAAGGAGCTACCGATAGATAGTAGTAGTCTTCCCGAATTGTCTGGCTTCTTAGCAGAGTTAGTTCAGCTGCAACTTGAGGACAATGATTATTCGGCACTGCTCTTTGATACCTTGCGGACCGCTATTGCCAAGCAGGTAGCTAAGCTTAAGCAAGATGATGCCAAGGAGGCGTGGCTAGTCAATCAGCAGCTAGATAGCTTTTTTCAACACATTAGCCAACTACCACTGAAGCGCTTTAGTGAGTATCGAGCCTACTTTATCAAGAGCTTTTCGGATGATCGGTGGGTATCGGTGGTGGACTTTGCTGAGTGGATTGGATGGGATGCTTTGGATATCTCTGAGTATGAGCAGACCGAGTACCAAGGGCGTCGATTCGCCTCGGCTGGTGAGCTGCTTGTCAATGCTATGTGTAAACAACTCCTCAACTCCTCCTCCTCACACTCGATCCACCAGATGAAGGAGTTGCTCCCACGCCTACAGGATTTCTCCAACGACCAGGGCCGGAAGTTTCAATACTTACGCTATTATGTTGCCAGGATGATGCTGGCGACAGATGAGTATCGTGCGGAGGAGATCATCTCTTATTTCACACCCTATGTTAAGACCAAGGGAAACAATCCGTGGGTATGGGAGTTCTTGGCAGATATCTATGCTCAAACGGGTGATGATGCTCACACCTTGGCGGCTCTGTCTCAGGCTGCTTTATTGGGAAATAAGGAAGAGTTTAAAGTGGGAATACGTGGAAAGATAGCCACTATTTTTGTTAAGCACAAGCGGTATCTCGAGGCAAGTTATGAAGTAAGTGTGGTGCTAGATACTTATCAGAGGATGGGGTGGAAAGTGCCAGTACAGATACTTGAGATGTGCCAAATGCCATGGTACCAAGAGCCTGAAAAGGGATACAGTAATAATGCATTATATAAGCAGTATACCACTTTGATAGACTCCTCTCTATTGCCACAAAAGAAGACTACTGGCAAGAAGCAGGTCTTTGTACTGACGGAGCATAATCCACAGAAGCAGATCTATCACTTTACCTCTGAGGAGCAGGTGAGAGGTCACTTTAAGCACACCGCACCATTGGAGCTAGGCGGGGTCTATAGCGGGTGCTTTCAACCACCCAAGAAGGTAGGTGGTTTTGTGAAGATGGAGGGTATTAAGCCACTTGATGCCACCCATTATCCGCAGTTGGTTTGTCGAGTAAAAGGAAAGTTTAAGCTACTCACTGGTGGCTATGGGTTTGTCAATAAGTACTATGTTGCGGCTCCGCTTGTTCAGCAGGAGACGCTAGAGGATGGCAGGGTTTATGACGCTCTTTGTGTCCTCTCGTACGAGAGAAAGAAGGAGCGCTTCACGATGGTGGTCTGTAAGATCCTTCGCCAGTAAGGTGGTTTACTCTATTACGATGACGAGGGAGCGGTCGGTAGGTGCCCAGTCGTAGATAAACTTGGAGTGACTGGTGGCATTGCGGACACACATATGGGAGCGTGGTGTTGTGCCGAGTGACCAACTGTACTCAGAGGGCTTGGCATTGCGTCCGTTGGCGGGCACCCCATGGATATAAGCACCGTTGGTAAACCTATTCGCCCAAGGAGCATAGCCGGCTATCTCCGAGCTACCATCGTGTGTGTAAAACATCTTGGCTTTCTTTTGCTGGAGTAGGAATATCCCGAGTGGG
>NZ_HF988941.1:5145-11739 GCF_000435035.1 Porphyromonas sp. CAG:1061
GTCTCCATCTGATAGGGTGGCTGCTTCTTGCCGGTGGTGGCGGGGTTGGTGCTTCTAATCAGCCACTTGCCTCGCTCTTGACGCTCCACCGTCGCAATGTTTTGGTCGCCTCGATCCACAAAGATAACGTGCTCAAATTGTACCTCTCCCTCCAACTTTCTCAAGTATCGCTTTGGAATCCAATAACTGCCCATGGAGCCTTTGAGCGGAGTGATTTGGTAGTAGCTGCCTATTGAGTCAATCAGGTGAGTGAGCCAGCCATCACGGCCATAGATAATCGGTTGGGTAGTGTCGTTGGGTAGGTATAGTGGGGCAGATTGGTATCGCTCTACCCCTAGCGTATCGGCTACTCTACGGTACTCATTGCGTCGGTAATTCTGCACTGTTGGAGCCTCTCCGTGCCCATTGCGGTAATTCTCTATCACTGCCCACTGCCCGATTTCCTCAGCCAGATTCTCCACGTAAGCCAGTTTGGCTCTAAACTGATCAAGCTTAATGCTCCTCACAGTATCTTTATAATCGTAGGTGGGGGCGAGGTAATACTCCTCAAAAAGTAGCTCTTCCCGCAGCTCTATATCCTCGCTAGAAAGGGTATCGGGCTCTTGGGCTACCGCCTCTTCAATTGCTATCGCAGCCTCTATATGTAAGGGGTTCGCTTGCTCCTCGCCTTTACTCTTAGTTTGGCAGGCTATGAGTAGTAGGGCTGCTAGCAGGGTACCTACTAGGTATCTCCATTTATTCATATCATTATTATTCTATCAAGTTGCTTATCTCTCTAATTCTAGGCAAATATAATCAATTAACCCATTTCGCCTAGCCCGCAACCCACTTTTGAAGTGAATCGAAGATGGATAATTGATAGATATTGATTACATTTGCGTCGTTTTCTGATTAAAACTAATAGGCTGAACAATGAAAATGAGCAAACAAATTAATGGGATTGTCCTGAGCCTTTTCCTTGCCATAGGGCTCTCGCTCTCAGGCTGCATCAAGCCAGAAGCACCTAATGCCGAAGCAGATATCGTGAAGTGCATCGTGGGGCAAGACCTCCTCTTTAGAGATATTCATATCACCAATAACACGGTGGAGATCACGGTCAATAGCTGGGTGGACGTGTCAAACTTGGCACCAGTATTTGTTATTACCGATAAAGCGACCCTTGCACCTGAGAACGGCTCTATTAGAGACTTTACCAAGCCACAAATCTATCGGGTAACCTCTGAAGATGGTAAGTGGAGCAAAGATTACACAGTTACTGTCAAAAAGCCGTCACTTCTTGAGCAGCCTATTTGGACCTATAGCTTTGAGGGGTACAAGACTGATCCATATCCTATTCTACAGGAGCTAGATGAGAAAGGAAATGTTACTCTTGAATGGGCAAGTGGCAATTATGCTGTATTCCTATTGAGTGGCAAAGACTTCTACGTTACTCAAGACCCTGAGGGATACAAGGGAAATGCGGCCAAGCTACAGACCAAAAGCACCGGTTTTTTTGGGAGAATTGCCAAAAAACCTATTGCGGCTGGAAGCGTCTTTATGGGGACTATGGATACTAAGATAATGGCCACTAAACCTCTTGAGGCAACTCACTTTGGAGAGCTATTCATGCAGGAGCCTCATCTCTTTGAAGGTTATTATAAGTACACCCCAGGTAAAGTGATTACCGATAAAAATAATAAAGTACTTGAGGGAAAGGTGGATAACTTCAGTCTTTACGCTGTATTCTTCGAGACCACCAATGAGATTCAGTGGCTTGATGGCACCAATGTACAGGATAGTCCTCAGCTGATATCTGTGGCAAAAGTGACCGAGCGAAAGGTGAGTGATAAGTGGGTGAAGTTTGAAGTGCCCTTTGAGATGCAGGAGGGCAAATCGATTGATCCCGTGAAGCTAAAGGCTGGTAAATATAGGTTGGCGATCGTAGCTTCATCGAGTGAAAATGGTGCTCACTTTGAGGGTGCTGTGGGTAGTACCTTGTGGATTGATGAACTGCAAATATTCTGTAAGTAACTTATGAGACGTATTATATATGCTGCGATAATGATCGCACTCGGAACTACTCTGCTCACTGCTCAAAGCAATAATGATGGCTTCATCCGGACTAAAGATGGCTTTGAATTTGAGCTAAAAGCGGCCATCAACTTTATCGGAGGGGCTGCCCCAATGGATATCCCTCAGGAGGTCCGTTCGATTGACTCCTACAATCCTACTTTCGGAGGCTCCTTTGAGGGAGTGGCAACGAAGTGGTTTGGCGATTCTTATGGAGTACCAGAATGGGGCATCTCTGCAGGGTTAAAGCTGGAGAATCGTGGAATGAAGACACAAGTGACCACTAAAAGCTTCCACACCTCCGTGACGATGGACAATGCTGGAGTAGAGGGCTACTGGACCGGTGAAGTGGTGATGGAGTATAGCTCCAACCTACTCAGCTTGCCTCTGCAAGCTCACTATCGCTTCAACCGCAATTGGAAAGTGCGTGGGGGGCTCTACCTCGGTTATCAGATCGATGGAAAGTTTAGCGGAATGGTTCAGAACGGCTATCTCCGTGATGGCACACCAGTAGGGGAGAAGCTGATTATGGATCAACCATCGCTCTATGACTTCTCAAGCAATATGCAGAGGTGGCAGTGGGGCGGAGTGCTCGGCTTTTCGTGGCGTGCCTATCGGCACTTCCACATCAATGCCGACCTCAATTGGGGTTTCTCTCAAGTCTTTAAGCGAAACTTTACCGCTATCAACTACGCGATGTATCCTATTTACCTACAAGCCGGCTTTGGCTACCAATTCTAGCCACCCTCAATAGTATGCTAATAAAAAAGGACCCCCGCAAGGAGGTCCTTTTTTAATTACCACAATCCATAGTATCCGACCCGTCCAACTCGTCTGACTTGTTCGACCTGTCCGATAGAGCCACCTCAAAAATATAGAGGTGCCCTCTTTAGATTGTGGAAGTGGGATCAGAGCTGCAGGCCAAAACCCAAGCTCTCCACTATCTTTTTGATGCTACTAGGCGTGATGGTCGCTTCATCGTACTGCACTTCTACAGTGCCAGCCTCGTGGTTGGCCTTTACCGATTCAATTCCTCGCGACACCCTTAGTGCCTCCTCAATCTGCTGAGCACAATGCCCGCACTTCATTCCTGTTACCTCAAAAGTCTTAGTCTCAATCATCTTTTATCTCCTCATATTCTACATACTCCCCGCCTTCAAGGTCCAGCGAGGCATTATCTATCATCTCTACACTCGAGGGGGCATCGTCTGTCTGTCTTCGGACCCGCTCCCGACGAGCTCTCTCCTCCTCGGCACTCTTCTGTGCCTCTTTATAGTGCTTCTTCAGCTTATAGACAGAGAGGAGTGCTCGCCGATACTTGATAGCAAATATCACTATCAAGATCAGCGGTAAAAGTAATATGAACTGAAGCAAGTCGCTCATCGTATTACTCCTCTAGCTCCATTGAGTGATCCACCCAGATAAGGTTGTTCACCCTCACACCAACATTCATCGCCTCCGTCACAAAGCGAGCACGCACCTCCTCAGGTAGCTCCTTGGTACGTGAGAGGATCCAGCACTGTTTGGTGTTGCGACCCACCACTAGGGCATACTCATAATCCCCCTCAATGGCGAGCACATTGTAGCCCGTGAAGATGGGGCCAAAGTAGCTTATTTCCAAAGCTGCCGTATTAGGGTCACCGACAAACTGTGCCACCGCCTCAGAACGTACCCACTGCTCCTTTTTGTAGTTGTAGCCTGAGTTGATCATCTGTACCCTGCCATCCTCCATCACGTTGTACTCAGCGGTGACATCGCTCAGGTTTCGCTCCCAGCGGTTATCCAGTCGAGCCACCTCGTACCACTTCCCTAGGTATTGCTCTAGGTCAAAAGAAGTGACAGGCTCAGCATTCTTAGGGATCGAGTGTTTCCGGCGGTAAAAGGCCGTGAATACTGTAGTCGCAGCAGCACCTGCAAGTGCGATTAAGCCACCTTTGATCAGATTAGCTACTAGCTGGTCATTTGATTTCTTCCTCTCAAACATATCTTTTTCTCTTTAATATGGTCCTTTATTATCTATACAACAAGCATAGGTAAGCCAAAGTTGCCTAGCCTGTCGCTTTTACCTTTTATTTAGAATACTATTGACTACCCTTATGCTACTGATCAGCTTCCCTCTTCCTGAAAGGATGTCAATATTCCATACATGAGAGCTGCGTCCTCGGTGGATAATCTTTCCCACCGCTGTGACCGTGTCTCCCACGTGTGCCGAACTGATGTGATTGCCACTCACCTGCATCCCCACCTGTATCTCATTTTCCTGAAGAAGCAAGAGCGACCCATACCCTGCTGCCGTCTCTGCAAGTGCTAGCGTCGCGCCACCATGCAGAATGCCCATCGGCTGCTGCGTACGCCCATCCACTGGCATGGTACACTCCACATACCCCTCCTCAAGTCGGGTGCAGCGTATCCCAAGCGTCCCCATCAAGGTATTGCCCTCCATCATCTGATTGAGGAGCTCCACGCTGAGGTCCCCCACATTATCGGGCTTAGGCTGTAGGATAAATTTATTCAGTAGGTGGCTAATACCATCACTATTGTTGCTCGTCGTCACATAGTCGGCAGAGCGCTTTACCGCCTCCGTCGCATTGGCCATCGCCACACCTAGTCCTGCCACCTGTATCATCCCAAGGTCGTTGTAGCTATCACCCACCGCGATCAATTCGCTTCGGTCAATGCCCAACTCCTCAAGAAGAAACTCAATGGTCGACCCTTTGTCTACCCCGCGAGGCACCACATCAAGGAAGTGCTCATTGGTGAGGAAAAAGTTGAGTTGTTCGCCATAGTAAGCCTCCATCTCCTCCTTAATCTGGTAGAGGGCATGGGTGTTGTCGCTCGTGATGGCTAGTTTCAGAGGGTCACTTATAAGTCCCTCAAGTAGATGAGGCACCCCCCTGATCGGCATACCACCATCCACCCGTTGCTCCTCTAGTACGTAGTGGTCGTCGGGTGTTTCACTCACAATCATCTGCTGTTCATAGCTAAAGATGGTGAGCTCCGGACGTTTCTTCACTTCCTCATAGAGGTGAGGCAGTAACTTCTTGGGGATAGCACGACGAGCCAAGATCTTCCCATCACCCAAGGAGGTGAGCTTACCCCCATTGTACGAAAGGATATAGCCACCATACTGATCCAGTCGCAGCGTTTTGGCTATCGCACGGCAACCAAAGGTGGGGCGACCACTTGCCAGTACCACCTTTACGCCTAGCTCTTGGATCGCCATTACCGAACTGATCGTACTGGGCAGAAGTCGCTTTTGGTCATCTACCAAGGTGCCATCAAGATCCAGTGCCACCAACTTATAGGGGATCTCTCTTTGTGTCATAGTTACGTGGTCTTTAGAGTGAAAGCATCGCAAGGGCCTGAACCATTGCAGGGTCTACTGACTTGTCATCCTTGATGGCACGGCTAAATGGCACGTGGACTAGCTCGTCATTGACAATCCCGATCATCACATTACGCTGACCATCGAGGAGTGCCTCCACCGCTGCCACGCCCATACGGCTTGCCATAATACGGTCTTCGGCGCAGGGACTACCACCTCGTTGCATATGCCCGAGGATCGAGACCCGTACATCGTACTCAGGGTGGCTCTCCTGAAGGCGCTTCGCCACTCCCATAGCACCGCCTGTCAACTCGCTCTCGGCAACCAGTACGATACTACTATTCTTACTCTTACGGAAGCCATTGGCAATCATCTGCGTGATCTGCTCCTCCGCCTCGTGCACTTCAGGGATAATCGCTACCTCTGCACCCGAGGCAATCGCCCCATTGAGTGCCAAGAAGCCAGCATCGCGCCCCATCACCTCTACCACAAAGAGGCGGTCGTGTGAGGAAGCGGTATCACGAATCTTATCCACTGCGTCCATAATGGTATTGAGGGCTGTGGCGTAGCCAATGGTGCGGTCGGTACCGCAAAGGTCATTGTCAATAGTGCCGGGGAGCCCCACAATTGGGAAGTTGAATTCCGCCGCAAAGAGCCTAGCCGCCGTCAGTGTGCCATCTCCGCCAATCACCACTAACGCATCGATGCCCGCCCTACGCATATTATCATAGGCGAGAGCACGCCCCTCAGGCGTCTTAAATTCATCGCAGCGTGCTGTCTTCAGTATCGTGCCACCACGCTGAATGATATTGCTTACATTCTCCGTGTGAAAGTCGACAATCTCATTATTCATCAGCCCTTTATAACCACGATAGATACCTTTCACCTCCAGTCCCTTGTAGATAGCAGTACGTGTGACTGCCCGAATGGCAGGATTCATCCCTGGTGCATCACCGCCTGAAGTCAATATGCCAATGCACTTCAATTCGTATCCTTCAAACATATCTTCCATAACAATCTTCAATCCCTAATCAAAATAATCAATCTCCCAAACCCCTCTCAACAAAGATACAAAAAAGCCATATAACCCGATAACCCCTATCCCGTATGTCTGTATGCAAACCACAGGTGGGGAGACTGTTGCACTTAGTCCGACCTGTCCGACCTGTCCGAAACGGCACCCAACCCAGCAAGCACTCCCCTCCATAAAACCTCCATGC
>NZ_HF988941.1:11814-14185 GCF_000435035.1 Porphyromonas sp. CAG:1061
ACAAAGCATTTGCTGAGTTGCATCTCGCCGATTGCTTAGTTGCATCTCGGTAAACTCATTTTTATAGTCTTGATTTACAGCTAGTTGTAAAGGAGGTTTTAGCGGCCCTATTTGAGCCATTTTCCCCACCTTGTTTAGCAGGTTGGGACGACGATAAGTGGCCTTGTCTTCTTGCCCTTTTGACTAATACAAGCTAAGCATATTAGATCATTATACTTCTTATGCGACTCCTCCGCAACATTCTGCAATAATTTAGGCGAGATATGCAGAAAAATAGTAACTTTGCGTGCAAGTTGTACCTAATAAAAATAGAAGGAAGTATGGCAAAAGTACTCAATCAAGTTTCTCATACCTTTGGAGAATATCTACTTATACCAGGGCTAACCACTGAGCAGTGCACCCCTGAGAATATCAACTTGCGGACTCCACTCGTGAAGTTTCGTCGTGGTGAGGAGCCAAAAATCCAACTCAACATTCCTTTTGTGAGTGCTATCATGCAGTCGGTATCTAATGATACCCTTGCGATTGAGCTGGCACGCAATGGTGGTCTCTCCTTTATCTTTGGTTCGCAGTCCATTGAGAGCCAGGCGGAAATGGTGCGTAGGGTGAAGAAGTTTAAGGCTGGTTTTGTTACTAGCGACTCTAATCTGACCCCCGACCAGACGCTCCAGGATGTGCTCAACCTGACACATCGCACGGGGCACTCTACCATTGCAATTACAGAGGATGGCACACCTAATGGCAAGCTTTTAGGGATGGTCACTAGCCGTGACTATAGACTGAGTACTACGCCAAGGGAGACGAAGATCGCATCCTTCATGACCCCCTTCTCAAAGTTGACCATAGGGCGCCTAGGAATTACCCTTTCGGAGGCGAATGATATTATCTGGGAGCATAAGCTCAATACCCTTCCTATTATAGATGAGAAGCAAAACCTGCAGTTCTTTGTCTTCCGTAAGGATTATGATAGCCATAGGGAAAACCCTAGTGAGCTTTCCGATAAGGTCAATAAGCAGCTACTTGTAGGGGCGGGCATCAACACCCGTGACTATAAGGAGCGTGTGCCTGCACTCGTGGAGGCTGGGGTGGATGTGATCTGTATCGATAGCTCGGATGGCTACTCGGTTTGGCAGAAGCAGACTCTTCAGTGGGTGAAGGAGCATTATCCCGATCTTCCTATCGGAGCAGGTAACGTGGTGGAGCGTGATGGTTTCCGCTATCTAGTGGAGGCGGGTGCCGACTTTGTGAAGGTGGGCATTGGTGGCGGCTCTATCTGTATTACTCGTGAGCAAAAGGGTATTGGACGTGGTCAGGCGTCGGCTGTGATGGATATCGCCGAGGCACGTGATGAGTACTTTGAGGAGACTGGGGTCTATATCCCTATCTGCTCCGATGGTGGTATCGTGCACGATTATCATATGACTTTGGCAATTGCTATGGGTGCCGACTTTCTGATGATGGGACGCTACTTTGCTCGATTCGATGAGAGCCCTACAAAGAAGCTCAAGGTCAATAATAACTATGTGAAGGAGTATTGGGGCGAGGGCTCTAATAGAGCAAAAAACTGGCAACGCTACGATAGCGGTAGTGAGACTGAGGGCATGAAGTTTGAGGAGGGCGTGGATAGCTATGTGCCTTATGCCGGTAAGATGAAGGACAACCTGATGCTCACACTCGGTAAGATGAAGGCTACTATGTGTAGTTGTGGCGCAGTGGATATTAATACTTTGCAGCACAATAGTAAGGTGACCCTCGTCTCTTCAACTTCAATTGTGGAGGGTGGTGCTCACGATGTGATTCTGAAGGAGTAAGGATGAGCGACTTCGCACATATTATTAAGCATACAGCTACGATATCGCTTCTGGAATACCAGGAGCGATATCAGCATATAGAGAAGTTCTTGGGCTATTGCAGGCAGTGTCGCAATTATGGTCAGCAGTGGGTCTGTCCGCCTTTTGATTTCGATGTCAATGAATTCCTCAAGCCGTACCAAACGGTGGATATCATCGGCTATCAAGTAGTGTTGACCCCTGAGATGGCAGCGACTGTATATCCCAATCCCGAAGCACGCAATGAAGTGGTGGAGGAGATCATGCAGTGGGCAAGAGCTCAGATTGATCCTGAGATGTTGGCATTGGAAACTGCCCACCCTGGGAGTAGGGCATGCTATCCGGGGAGTTGCAAACTGTGCCCTAAGGGTGCCTGCACTCGTCTGGTTGATAAGCCCTGTATTCATCCTGATAAAGCTAGAAATTCATTGGAGAACTTTGGCTTTGACCTCGGAGCCACCGCCTCGGATCTATTGGGGATCCCAATGCTATGGAGCCAAGGGAATAACCTCGCCCCCTACTATACTCTGGTTGCTGGCCTC
>NZ_HF988941.1:14265-15366 GCF_000435035.1 Porphyromonas sp. CAG:1061
CGGACAGTTCGGCCGTCCAAGTGGAGAGCGAGTGTCCGACTTGTCTGACCTGTCCGAACCGTCCGACTTGTCCGAAAAGGCGCCCCAAAACTCTGATCCTATATATAATGTGTATCTACCCCCTGAGTAGGTAAAGCGTCACCCCCTCTTCGCGACCGGTGATACTCTCTATGCCGTCCGTCATAAAGTCATAATTGATGCGGATGTTGCCAAACTGTGAAAGCCGCTCAGTGCGGAAGTCGTAATCAATCCGGTACTGCCCGATGCGCTCCACCTTATTATTGTGGAAGTGGTATTCGATTTGATAACTCCCCACTTTCTCCAATTGGCCAGTTCGCCAGTCATACTTGAATTCATAGGGTCCCAATTTTCGGATCCTCCTTTCATTCCCAATGTCGTACTGTATAGTCCAATTGTAGGGAACCCTCTCTATTCCGTTGCGAAGAGAGTAGGCGACAAAGCCATGCTCGTCATAAATATAAAAGTCCTCCAGTGCTCCGTCGTTGATGATAAAGTATAGGCGGCCATCGATCATTGCACCGAACCGCTTTCCAGTAGCACCTGCATCTATATTTACTTGGGTATCGCCGCGACCCCAGCTGTAGTCATCATTGCCATTGTTCCCATAATCATATCGCCAAGTGCCATCAGGGTAGAGCAATACCACCTGCCCACCTTGTGTGATTGCCTTCATCTGTGCCGCTCCACTTGTGGCTATTGCCCCTATCAATAAGAGAAAAAGCAGCGTCCGTCTCCATTCCTTACTCATACCTTATTACTCTTTTATGAATATATATAGGACAAATGTACTGAAATAATCGCTAGCTTCCTTATTGGCTCGATGACTTTCTCAGGGGTTACCCATTAGAAAGAACTCGCTTCTCATGCTCAACTTATACTCTTCAAAGGAAATGATAGATCCTAAGGACCTCTGCCTAGGTTCTTTCTCATTGTCACTCTGATGAATTCCACTCGGTAAGGCCTTCCTAATGCGTAACCCCCTGATGACTTCCTAAAATAATTGGAAAATATTTCCTGCTCATACTCAGTGTATTACTCTATTTTATGTGATTTTCTTGACGGATATATTTGGTGGAATGG
>NZ_HF988942.1:0-269 GCF_000435035.1 Porphyromonas sp. CAG:1061
CCCCTCAGCCGGGGTCCTTACTCATAAACACTCCGCTAAAAATCATTCACAAGACTCTTTCTAATGCGTAACCCCTGCCTTAGGGGTTGAGTTATTGTACCTATAAATGAAATATTCAGTCAGAATTCGAATTATTGTAGGTATACCTTAAATAAGTGTTATAGAGTGGCTGTGATGCCGTGGGCGATGTAGTAGCTACTTCTCATGCCTATACCTTCTGCACACTTCATTATTCATTACAAACGAGGCCACCCTATCCCTATCGATAG
>NZ_HF988942.1:289-29009 GCF_000435035.1 Porphyromonas sp. CAG:1061
AGGCCACCCTATCCCTATCGATAGAGTGGCCTCTGGTGCTAATAAATAAACAATTAACAATCTCTAGCAGTCATCGAAATGGTACGAAAAATGGTTGCTAGAACTGTCCTTTAGCTGTGTATTAGTCGTTATCTGCAACGTCCCACCATAATCTGGTATCAAAGTTATCGGGTCCTTGAAGCTTAATCGCTGCATCATAATTATCTCTATTCACCTCATAGTCGTTGAGGTAATAGTAGCGGCGGTAAGGGATATGTGAAGCATTGAGCTTGCCTGCTTCCCCTACACCTAGCTTTGGATAATTGAGACGTCTCCAATCACTCCAGGCTTCAATGCCATTCTCATTAAATCCTGAGAGCCATCTCTGTAGTGCAATCTTATTGATCTTTTCTTGCTGAGAGCCTTGTAGCTTAATGGCATCTTGTGCAAGGTACTCATTTGGATCTACTAGCAGTTGATACTCTCCTTGCATCTTGTCAAAGGCGGATATCCCAGCTGGAGTCTTTTCAGCCTTAAGGAGGTCTACCGCCTCATTGACCCGTTTGTTATTATAAGAGAGTACAATGGCTTTATTGTAAAGAGCCTCTGCATCAGCTGCGATCCAACCACGCACAGCCGCTTCCGCTTCAATAAGAAGCATACGGGTGGCAGAGATAATGGTAATTTTAGAGTTTTTGGCTGTGATAAATGGGTGAAGCTCGCACACCTTACCAGTATATTCGCCGATCTCAGCTCTAGGGGTACCAAATGGTACTGCAAATAGTTCATAGGTAGCTGTAGGAGCAGCATACGTGTAGACACGTGCATCCTTAAGCTCTACAAACTTATCTACTAGTGTTGCAGAGGGATAGAAGTCCTTACGATTAGAGACATAGTAGTTGCTGTAGATGGGGTTCATATTGTCATTTTCCAGCGTATACTGGTAGCATAGGTTGGCATCATTGGTGGTGATACCGCCATCGGCATAGGCTTTTGCAAAGCGAGCCTTACCTACCTCGGGAGCTACGTCGGATAGCTTAATTGCCATCATCATACGGATAGAGGCATTAAGCTTCTTCCAATTGTCAATATTGCCACCATATAAGATATCAAAGTATCCATCAATAGAGCCTCCCTGTGAGAGTAGTGCATAGGCTTCGTTGAGCTTTTTGTCAAGGGCCTCATAGATATGCTCTTGGGTGTCAAACTTGGGAGTGAAGTTACCCTCGTCTCCTAGCAGTGCCTCATCAAGATAGAGCATACCTACAATATCGGTCATATGCATGTAGTAAAAAGCTTCAAGGGTCATAGCTACACCTAGCTGGATATTGTTACTTCCCATTCCGAGAACGGTCTCAGAATTGGCTAGCTCCTTATCTAGATTCATCTCTTGGATATTCTTGAGATTCTTTAGGAAGGTGGTGTAGTAGAAGGTCATATTGAAGTCCTTAATCCCAAACTGTGTATACTGCACGTTCTTTGCTTCAGCAAAATAGTGGGTATAGAGCTGAGAGAATGGGTCGTACATATTGACGCTAGGTGCAGGTGCCGAAGTGTAGACTGGGAAGGTGACGCCTTGCATGGCTCTAGAGAAGAGATAGCGGGTATCTCTAGTACTAGGGTTATTTGGATCTATATTGACATCGCCGAAGTGACCACAAGCACCAAGTAGCATGAGTGCCAAGGTGGCGAATAGTGTGTATTTTATAGTTTTCATATTTGTCGTCTCTTCTAGTAAATTATTCCTATTTCTCTAAAGATCTAGAATGTAAGCCCTATTGTGAAACCATAGGAGCGTGTGGAGATGGACTGACCACCCTCTACATAACCATAAGTAGAGCCACTAATTTCAGATGGGTCAATGTTAGGGGTAGCAGAGTAGATGAGCCATGGATTTTGAGCTACGAAAGATATCCGTGCTGCAGTAAGTCCAATACCTAGCTTGTCTAGTAGCTTTCTTTCAAAGTTGTAGCCCACTGAAAGCTCACGAAGTTTAACGTAGGTGGCATCGTAAACAGCGTCTGCCCAAGTCATAGGACTTAGATCTTGATAATAAAGCTGTGCATCAATATAGCCATCCATTGGCTTACCATCTTTATCTACACCAGTGAGATGGAGACCTCCACCCTTGTCAACTGGATCGCGGAGTGGGTTGCCCTTGTCATTGAGTCCAGCAGTCTCTTGAAGTATACCAGAGCCCTTACCCCAATAGTTGGTCCAAGAGACGATATTTCCACCTACAGCATAGTCTAGTGCTGCACTGATGACAAAACCATATAGATTGAGGGAGGTGTTAAATCCTCCAGTAAACTTTGGCTGAGCGATACCTAGCTCCTTATCTTCCTTATCTTGGATTGGAGCAACCATACCATTCTTTAGCTTACGAAGAATAAGGTTGCCACTCTCATCTCTTTGCCAGTCGTTACCCTTGATAACACCAATAGGACGACCTTCAATAGCATTGATGGAGATGGGGGTGTAAAACTTGGTCCAATAAATCTGATAGGAGTCGTCATCGCGGTCATTGGCCTCTAGCTCAACAAGAGTATTGACGTTGCGAGCGATATTGAAGTTGACGTCCCATTGGATATCTTTGGTCTTTACAGGAGTGCCACCTAGGCTGATCTCAATACCTCTATTTCGGATAAGTCCAGCATTGATCTTACGGGTGGTATAGCCACTAGCAGGAGTAACGTTTTTATTGATGATTTGGTTCCGTGAGTCACGATTATAGAAATTGATATCACCCCAGAATCGATTGTCAAACATTCTGAATTCTGTACCTACTTCGTATGAGGTAGAGATAGTTGGCTTGATTGATGGGTCTAATAGGTTACGAGAAGTACGCATAGTGGTACGACCGTCGTACTTGGTTTCTGCCACGTAAATAGGGTTGATGAGGTAGCTATTCATCGTGGAACCCACTTGAGCTGCTGAAGCTCTTAGCTTCCAGAAGTTGAGCCAAGGTGCTTTGATCAGGTTGCTGAGCATCACGGATGCACTGGCGCCACCATACAGGTAACTATTGTAATCTGGGTGAAGAGTTGAGGTCCAGTCGTTGCGGAGGTTAAGGTCGAGATAGTAGGTGTCGTCCCACCCTAGGGTCGCTGTCCCAAATACACTTTGGTTTTTTTGCTGGATAAGTTCGTTCTCACCTCCAGGAAGTCCATTTGAACTTTTTAAATTCCAGAAGCGGTTAAGGAACATACCATCTCTCGTAAAGCCTCCTACATATTTGTAATCATAGGTTTGATACTCTCCAAATAGCATGGCATCTAGGGTTAGGCGATCTTGGAAATACCTATCGCTATAAGAGAGGAAGCCTTGATACTGCATATCTTTGATGGAGGTTTGCTGAGTTACAAACTCCTCGGTGGTACCTAGACCCGCTGGTATCTTACGCTCGTAGACACTGCTCCGTATATTACCATTGATATTGGTTCCGATCTTTAGCCCTTCAATGATTGTGTACTCTACATTGCCACTGAAGACGTTCCAAAGATACTCTGATGTCCTATTGACTTCGTTTTGAAGGGCAAAAGGATTCCAGTGGAATGCTGGTGATAAGTCGGTTGGACTATTGATGTTCCAAGTCCTAAAGGTGCCATCGGGGCGCTTGTAGTCCTTTAGTGCATTGATATCTACGTTGGTATTACCCCATTGGAGGTAAGACTGTAGGAATTCACCGAACTCCCCAAATCCCTCAATCGCTGCATTGTGATTCATACGGTAGGTCATCTTGTAATCCAGAGATACTGTGAGCTTTGGACTTACATTGAATCCCGAATAAATGGAGAGGAAGTGGCGCTTCGCATCTGAATTGTACTGCACACCATTTCTTTGGACGTTGGTAAAGGAGATCCTAGTATTGTACCCTTCACCAGCCTTGGCAAATGAAACGTTTGTGGTATTATTGGTACCTGTGCGATACAGTTCGGTGATATCCATTCCAAAGGTCCAAGGTGCCTCCTGTCCAAAACGTGGGTCGGTAGGATCCCAAGCATAGAATGGCATATATGGCTTTCCATCAAACTTTGGCCCCCAGCTAGAGTCATTATTGTAGTCATAGTATCTACGACCTTCAAATTGCTTGAATGACTCGGGCATTGTGGCGGGATCAAACTTAAAAGTAGGTAGTGGCTCGCTGGCACCTAAGTAGCCACCACCATATTCCTTTTGAATCTTAGCATGAGATAGTGGAACCTCAGCGGTGAAGGTGTGGCTAATCTCAAAGATGGCACGACCTTCCTTAGCCTTCTTGGAGGTGATGATGATAGCACCATTGCCACCTCTAGAGCCATAAAGTGATGTGGCAGCAGGCCCCTTGAGCACATTGACACTCTCCACATCGTCCATATTGACGGAGTTGACATTGGTAATCACTCCATCTACTACATAGATAGGCTCATTACCCACTGCAGAGGTAAGAGATGAAGTACCACGAAGTACTACACTACCAGCATCGAACTTGGAGCCTGAACCACCTAAAAACCTCACACCAGAGACCTTGCCAACCAAGGCATTATTGAGATCGGTCTGGCGAGTGGTCTGTAGCTTTTCGGCTTTAATCTCCTGTGCAGCGTAGCCGATAGACTTTTTCTGCCTCGAGATACCCATAGCGGTGACCACTACTTCATCTAGAATTTCATTGTCGGGAACTAATTTGACACGCATAGTAGCCGCTGCTGGCACCTCTTGATTATGGTAGCCTACATAGCTGAAGAGAATGGGCTCCCCTTTAGTTGCCTTAAGTTCAAAGGCACCATTGAGATTGGTGAGAGCACCAACGGATGGGTTGTTTTTCAGACGGACAGTTGCACTAATCACTGGGTCGTTGTTTTCGTCGACTACGACACCTTTCACTGTGATGGTCTGTCCAAGTGCACTTCCTATGACGCAAGTGCAAAGGGCGATTAATAACCAAAATCTTCTTTTCATAGTCTTCTCTTGATTAGTTTTAATTGTTATTTTTATTGTTTGCGTCTTGTCGTTCTATTTATAGTAGTGACCCTATTATTATCTAGTTATCTGTTATATTGTCCTCTCTAGTAGCTCTATAATCTGATTGTATTTGGCTTCGAAAAGTGTCTATAATAAATGGTCTATTTCCTTGTCTATTCATATTGAAGATTAGGTGTTAAGTTCTTCTTCTTTAGGTACCGCATCATTAATTTGTCCCAAATGTAATTAATATTTTCTAAATGACCAAATATTCCAATAGTTTTCAGTTGTATTGCTTGGTATTGTTACTGTTTTCAAGATAAAGATGAAAATATGAACACTTTGCTGGAACTTTAATTGAGATGTTGATAGTGATAGATTTATTCATGTTGCTGTATCTAGAGATTGATTAAAATAGACCATTTATTATAGACACTTTTCGAAGCCAAATACAATCAGATTATAGAGCTACTAGAGAGTCTTTAGGGTTCCGCCAGCTTCTGTTCGTTGATGTAGCGGGAGAGGGTATTGCGGTCGACCTTGCAGATTTTAGCTATCTTTCGTTTGGAGATTCCCTCATTGAGTAGCTCCCTAATCAGGTTTTTCTTCTTAAAGAGTTTATGCTTTTCGGGTGCTGTGCGGCTTCCTTTTGGACGCCCTAAGATGACGCCTTCCGCCTTCTTTCGGGCAAGTGCTTCTCGGGTGCGTTGGCTGATGAGGTTACGCTCTATCTCGGCTGAGAGACCGAAGGCAAAGGCGAGGACTTTGCTCTGAATGTCGTCGCCCAATCGGTAATTATCTTTGATGGTCCAGACGCGGCATTCCTTAGTCATGCAGATATTGAGTATCTCCATAATCATAAATAGGTTTCGCCCTAGGCGGGATAGCTCACTGCAGATAATGATGTCGTCTTTGTCCACCTTCTTGAGGAGAGTGCCCAGCTGTCGCTTTGTATAGTTTTTGGTGCCGCTGATGGTCTCTTCGATCCAATCGTCAATAGTTAGCTGTTGCCGCTCGCAGAAGTTGTTGATCTCGAAGCGTTGATTCTCCACTGTTTGCTTGTCGCTACTGACTCTGATGTATCCGTATATCATGTCTCTAAGGGTGTTTTTACCGTTGTACACGAACAGAGACAATAATGGGGATCTAAACTAATGGCGCGGTTACTCTATTTTCGGTGGTATGCTGCAGCTCTTTCCTTCGGTGATTTAATAAAAAAGGCACCACTAGTTCTTTTGTATGCTATCTATTTATGACTACGAAAGGGGGAAGTAAGGTTAGATTTTGGCTTTGATGCCGTGGGCGATGAGGATCTCGTGATTGTACCGATTGATGCGGGTGATGGTGAAGGCGACTTTGTGTCGACCGTCGATGTGGGGGAGTTGAAAGAAGGGGTCTTGGGTGATAGCGAGTAGGTGCTCACCGCTGATCGCCTTCTGTAGCTTCTCGCCCCGTGGATGCATATACACTACAAAGTACTTGGTCTCTAGCCCAGCTGGGTAGGGCATATCGGGCTCCCAATAGAGAGTGGTGAGCCCTTGCTGCTTGATGAGGGAGGTCTCTCGCTCTGGTTCGTCAAATGGCCTAAGGTCGGCAGGATAAGGGGTAGGGGGTATGAGGGCTATGGGCTTCCAATAGGTATTGAGCAGCTGCTTATTGATCCCCTTGTAATTGGTGAATAACTGGTCGGCTGGCCAAAGGATGTCGCCCTGAGCCGTCTGAGCGGAGATGTTGAGCTTGGCGTGTAGGTCGTTGGCATCAAGGCTTCGCTTCACATCTTGCCCTATGTAATAGTGTGCGAGGTGTATCTTTTGGCTCCACCAGCGTGCCAGCTCAGTATATTCGGCCGCCTTGTGCCCGATCTCCCAGTAGATTTGTGGCACAATGTAATCGACCCAACCCATGGCGTCCCATAGTAGGATATCGGCATAGAGGTCGTCGTAATTCTGTAGTCCAAAGGTCGCGCTGCCGGAGGGGTGGCTCCTTTGGTTACGGTAGATGCCAAAGGGGCTGATGCCTAGGCGGACATAGGGCTTACGGGCTTTTATGGTGCGGTGTAGCTCTTGTATGAGCTGATTGACATTATCGCGTCGCCACTCCTCAATCGCTTTGAAGCCTCGTGGGTTTCGCTCAAAGTCGGCTCTATCGGGGAGCACTTCGCCAGCAATGGGATAGGGGTAGAAGTAGTCGTCGAGGTGGATGGCATCAATATCGTACCGCTCTACAAGGTCATCGACCACTTGCGAGAGGTAGTGAATCACCTCGGGAAGAGCGGGATTGAAAAAGAGCTGTTGGCCGTAGCGGAAAAACCACTCGGGGTGTCGGTAGTAGGGGTGCTGAGGGGCTAGGGTATTACTGATATTGGTGGCAGCTCGGTAGGGATTGATCCAGGCGTGTAGCTCCATTCCCCGCTTGTGGCACTCCGCCACCATAAAGGCGAGGGGATCCCAAAGTGGCTGTGGGGCTATGCCTTGTTGGCCTGTGAGGGTACGGCTCCAGGGCTCGTAGGGGCTATAAAACCACGCATCGGCCTCCGACCGCACTTGGAAAATAACGGCATTGGCTCCTAACTGCTGTAGGAGGTCGAGCCGCTCTATCAGCTTTGCCTGTATGTATTGAGTGCTTTTTCCTTGGAACTCACCTCGCCATGCATTGGGGATCCAAGCACCTCTAAACTGTCGCTTCTGAGGTTGGTAGACCTGGCTATTGGCCTGCTGGGTATACTCTTTATTGGAGAGTGCTTTCTGTGTTTTACACCCTACGAGGAGTAGTGGTAGGAGCAGTAGGAGTAGATATAGTCGCTTCATTTACATACCTCCAAAGTAGGAGAATAGGGCGTTGGTGATATTCATATAAATAAACATACCGATCAGGTCGTTCATAATCGTGATGAAAGGGCCAGTCGCACGGGCAGGGTCCATCTTGAGTTTATTAAGCCCGAGAGGGACTACCGTGCCAAAGAGATTGGCGAAAAGCACCACCACAAAGATACTGATAGAGACGGAGGCCATCACCACAATATTCTTCAAGAAGAAGTAATTGTAGATGAAGAGGATAAAGCTGAGGATGCCACCATTCATAATTGCGATAGCGAGCTCCTTGGAGAGAAGTTTGCCGATCCTTTCCGTCTTGAGTGACCCTGCGGCAAGGTCCTGCACGATGATAGCGGAGGACTGCATCCCCACGTTACCTCCCGTACCACCCATTAGTGGAATAAAGAGAGAGACAGCGGGCACGGAGGCAAAGACGGCATCGTAATTACCGAGAATCATACTATTCAGCACTCCACCAACCATGCCAAGCATCAGCCAAGGGAGGCGGGCTCCTATCTGCCGGGTAACGGTATCGGAGCTCTCTACGTCTTGCGAAAGACCGGATGCCAATTGGTAATCCTTTTCATGCAAGTCGCGCATCTCATCGACTACGTCGTCCACGGTAATCACTCCTACCAAGCGACCGATGCTATCAACTACTGGGATCGCCACTAAGTCGTACCGCTCAAAGGCGTGTACCACCTCTTCGGTAGTGTCGTTTTCGTGTAGCATCACAGGGTCGTGCACGATAATATGCTTGATCTTAGAGACATTGGGGCTGGTAAGTACCTTCTTGATAGGGAGGATGCCTTGTAGCCGCTCCTCATCATCCACTACATAGATGTAGTAGACCTCGTCCATCTCCGAGGCTTGCTTGCGGAGCTCCTCCATGCACTGAGGCATAGACCAATTTTCATTTACCACCATCATCTCCTTACGCATGATACCACCGGCGGTATCGTGCTCGTAGCGGAGTAGGTCGATAATCTCACCCGCCTGCTCTATATCATCAACGTGCGAGAGAATCGCTTCCTGCTTATCTTCGTCTAGCTCCTGAAGTAAGTCGGCCGCATCGTCGGTGTCCATGTGGGTGACGAAGGTATCGGCGATCTCCTCATCGGAGAGGAGGTTGAGCACCTCTTTTCGCTCATCCTCATCCATCTCCATCAGTGCATCAGCAGCAAGAGACCCTGGAAGCTGTCGGTAAAGGAATAGGGTATCCTCTGCCGGTAGCTCCTCAAGTAGCTCTGCAATATCGGCAGGGTACATCTGAGTTACCAGATCTTTTAACTGCTGCTCGTCTCTATTGGCAATGAGGTCGAGGATTTGCTGCTCCTCTTTCTTATCCATCTCTATCATTGGAGTAGTTGTGCTATATCGTTGGTTAGGGTGATGAAGTCATCTACCGCTAGTTGTTCGGGTCTCTTTTGGAGAAGAGGGTGCGATTCGGGCAGTTGCTGCTCACTGAGTAGGGGTTTAAGTGAATTGCGTAGCATCTTACGTCGCTGGTTAAATGCCGTTTTCACCACCTGCTTGAATAATCTCTCGTCGCACCCTAGCTCGGTACGCTGGTTGCGGGTCATTCGGATCACTCCACTCTGTACCTTGGGAGGTGGGTTGAAATTACCTGGGGCAACGCTAAATAGGTACTCTACATCGTACCATGCTTGTAGTAGGACACTCAGAATGCCGTACTCCTTGCTCCCCGGTCCACTGGCTAGCCGTGCTGCCACCTCCTTTTGGAGCATGCCCGCTGCCGCTGGTATGTGCTCTCTGTATTCAAGCATATGGAAGAAGATCTGGCTGCTAATGTTGTAGGGGTAGTTACCAATGAGCAGAAAGGGGGCACCATCATAGACCGTATCAAGGGGTAGAGTGAGGAAGTCGGCCTCAATGATATGGGGGATGAGTGAGGGAAAGGCTACACGTAGGTAGGCGATTGACTCGGTATCAATCTCTACCACCTTAGTGGCTGGGTACTTGGTGGTGAGGTACTGAGTGAGCACTCCCATCCCTGGACCTACCTCTAATATGGGCAGATTGTACTGCACAAGGGTATCGGCAATTCGCTCCGCAATCTCAAGATTGTGGAGGAAGTGCTGACCCAATGATTTCTTAGCCCGTACCTTTTGCATCTCTGAATATTCTATTTATTGAGGTAGAAATGGTAACTTTGCCAAGTCGTATCTACCTATTTGTGCAAAGATACCAAAAACAGATGAGGAGATGAGGCATTGAAGATGAATAGGAGACTTAAGCGAATACTCAAAGTAGTCCTGCCACTAGCATTCGGACTGCTGATCCTGTGGTTGCTTTATCGCCATATGGATATGCAAGCATTGCTCTCAACACTGAAGAGTGATGCTCGCTTTGGTGTCATCTTCCTTGGCTGTCTCTTCGGTACACTAGGCAATACCATTAGGGGGTTGCGCTGGCAGCTCCTCAATCGCACACTCGATCCCGAGGTGAGCTGTATCAATTCGATTCTCACCACTCATGGCAATTATGGCGTCAGCTTGGCACTGCCACGTGTGGGGGAAGTATGGAGAGTGGCTACCATGTCGCACTACTCAGGGATCGGCTTTGGCCGACTCTTAGGGACCCTCTTTGTGGATCGCATCTTTGATGTGATTGTTTTGGTGGTATTGGTGCTACTAGGATTGTTGGTCAACGCTCCTTTCTTTAGTGAGTTCATAACTGCCAACCCCAGGATCGTTGCGTGGTGGGGGAAAGTCATCACCTCGCCTTGGTTCTATCTGGTGATAGCAATTTTGATTGGCTCGCTGGTGGCTCTTGTGCTGTGGGTAAAGCGGAGTGAGCGAGGTCGACATTTGGTCAAAAACGTGATAGAGGGGTTGCGAACGCTACAGACGATGTCGCATAAGGGACTCTTTTATCTCTACACTGTGGGGATTTGGGCCGGCTACTTCTTGCAGTTTTATGTCTGCTTTTGGGCTTTTAGCTTTACCCAAGGGCTAGGTTTTTCTGCTGGTTTGCTGAGCTTTGTGATGGCGAGTGTGGGGGTGTTGGTCCCTACGCAAGGGGGCATGGGTGGCTGGCACTTTATGGTGATATATACGCTGATGGCTTATGGTGTGGAGAGTGCCGATGCACAGAGCTTTGCACTGATAGTGCACACTTGCCAGGCGATCCTATGGACGGGATTCGTAGGCTTGCTATCCATGGCACTATTGCCAGTGGTGAATAGAAATAGAAATATAGTAAATGAATAAAGATATGAAGGATAAGATTCAGAACCTCCTGGAGGAGGTAAAGCAGTTGGTAGCTCCTAAGACAGAAGAGGAGCTGGAGGCGCTTCGCCTCAAGTATCTGAGCAAGAAGGGGCTGATCAATCAGTTGATGGCCGACTTCAAGAGCGTACCTGCTGAGGAGAAGCGGGAGATAGGCAAGGCACTTAATGAGCTGAAGACCAAGGTGACTAGCCAGATTGAGGAATTTAAGGCCGAGATAGAGGCCTCTAAGCATAGCGAGGAGCTACAGAGTATAGATCTCTCGCGTACTGCCTACCCATTGCCACTCGGTACACGCCACCCTCTGAGCCTAGTGAAGGAGCAGATTATTGATATTTTTAGTCGCTTGGGCTTTAATGTGGCTGAGGGACCAGAGATAGAGGATGATTGGCACGTGTTTGAGAGCCTCAACTTCCCTGAGGATCACCCGGCTAGAGATATGCAGGATACCTTTTTTATCTCTCACCACCCTGAGATTTTGCTCAGGACGCACACCTCGTCGGTGCAGAGCCGTGTGATGGAGCAGACCGAGCCTCCTATCCGTATCATCTGCCCTGGAAGAGTTTATCGCAACGAGGCGATCTCTGCTCGAGCTCACTGCTTCTTCCACCAGATTGAGGCGCTTTATGTGGCAGAGAAGGTGAGCTTTGCCGACCTCCGCCAGGTGCTGATGCACTTTGCTAGAGAGATGTTTGGCGAGGAGACCAAGATCCGTTTGCGTCCTAGCTACTTCCCCTTTACCGAGCCTAGTGCCGAGATGGATATCTCATGTAATATCTGTGGTGGCAAAGGGTGTAACCTCTGTAAGGGCTCTGGCTGGGTAGAGATCCTAGGCTGTGGTATGGTGGATAGTGCCGTGCTAGAGTCGTGTGGCATTGATAGCACCAAGTACTCGGGCTACGCACTCGGTATGGGGCTGGAGCGTATCGCCAACCTGAAGTACAGTGTGAGTGACCTACGACTATTCTCGGAGAATGACCTCCGCTTCTTGGAGCAGTTTGAGAGTGCACGATGAAACTTGCTGAGCGGTATCAGGGCGTACTCCAATGGTTTGAGAAAAATATGCCTGTGGCGGAGACGGAGCTGAACTACCGTACCCCTTTTGAATTGTTGGTGGCAGTGGTGCTCTCGGCTCAGTGTACAGATAAGCGGGTGAATCAAGTGACCCCCGATCTCTTTGAGGCGTACCCTACACCAGAGGCGATGGCGCTGGCAACGGAGGAGGATATTTTCCCCTATATCCGCTCTTGCTCTTACCCCAATAGCAAGGCGAAGCACCTTGCTGGACTTGCCCGTATGCTTACGGAAGAGTTTGGCGGAGTGATTCCCGACGACCCGAAGGAGCTGGTGAAGCTACCTGGGGTAGGGCGGAAAACGGCTAATGTGGTGCTGAGTGTGCTCTTTGATCAGCCTCGTATCGCAGTGGATACGCATGTCTACCGCGTGGCTAGGCGGATAGGACTGGCACCACAGACGGCCAATACGCCACTAAAGGTAGAGACGGTACTCGTGCGTCATATTCCTGAGGAACAGCGAGCTATTTCGCACCATTGGCTGATATTGCACGGTCGGTACACTTGCCTTGCTCGTGCCCCTAAGTGCGGAAAGTGTGGTTTGGCTCCCTTTTGCCGTTATTATGCTAAGAAGGGGGTACTATTATCTGAATGATTTTGGAAGGTTATGATGAACTTTGAAAAAGTAAGTCCCAATGATAGTAAACTACAGCGGGTGATTGATATTTATATTTCGGCCTTTCCTCAAGAGGAGCGTAGAGAGATAGAGAGTATTGAGTGGCAATTGGAGCACAATGAGTGCTACAATATGTATGCAATATGCCTTGATAAGGAGGTGGTGGGGATGTTTGTTTACTGGGACTTTGGGACGACTGTATATATCGAGTATCTGGCGATGGATGCCAATCTCCGTGGAGGAGGCCTTGGAACCAAAGCCCTTACTCAGATGATTGACCTTATTGGTGCGCGTAAGGTGATCTTTGAGGTGGAGCTGCCTGAAAATGAAATTGCTACTCGTAGGATAGACTTCTACAAGCGCTTCAACTTCCACCTTTGGGATCAAATCCCTTATGAGCAACCCCCTTACAGAGCCACCGACAATTGGTTCCCAATGCACTTAATGACCAATGGTGAGGAGCCTAATACCGATGATATTTTGCTCCTTCGTCAAAGGGTGTATAATGTATCTCAGTGACTTTAAACAATAAATCAAATTGTGAGACTGTTGCACGTGAGCGATCTGCTTCGTGTGACAGTCTCTATTTTTATCGTGCGTGCAATATTCTCTAGTTAGTAGAGCAAAAGTTGAGTTGCAACTAAGCATTTGCTGAGATGCAACTAACCATTTGCTTAGTTGCAACTAACCGATCGCTTAGATGCAACTCGAAAACCGCTAAAATATACACCTGGTTATCAGACGAACTTTTGTCTACTTATACTTACCTTTTTTATAGTCCTTAAAAAGTCGCTTAGTCACCATAGGTGCTACCACCGAGGAACTCTCGGAGAAGGGAGTTGCGGGGTGTGGACTCCATAGGGAGCGATTCGAAGAGATCTAGGAAGGTGAGAAGGCGGCTGGCGGTAGGGTAGGCGGGACTCTTTTCGCATACTTGGCGAAGTGCCGATACCGCTTGCTCTTTGAGGGCCGGCATCTCGTACAGGAAGCCACTATTAAACATCACATCGGCATTCTCCTGGTAAGGGAATATCCACTGCTCCTCACCTCGGCGTACCTCTTGCCACCGTAGGATGGTTTCTTCGGCGGAGGTGCCTCTAAACTTCATATCACGAACCATTCGGCGGATCAGTCGATTGTCGCTGGTGGAGATCCAATTGTGGTCGTCAATGGAGAGGGGAGAAAGTGCGGAGACATAGACACGATAGATGGCTTCCTCAGGGATTCCTCGGAGTAGCTCAGGATTGAGTGCGTGGATTCCCTCCATGATTAAGACGCCGTGATTGTCTAGCTTCATCTCTTTGCCTGGCAAATATTCGCGCTCTCCTTTAACGAAGTTATAGGTGGGGATATGTACCTTTTCACCCGCCATCAGGAGGGCTACATCTTCTCTCAGCTTGGGGAGGTCTATAGCGTAAAGACTTTCGTAGTCGTACTTGCCCTCTTCGTCTAGTGGGGTGTCGACCCTATTAATATAGTAGTCGTCGAGCGAGATGGCATAGGGCCATGTAAGGTTGGCAATGAGCTGAGTAGAGAGGCGCTTGCTCGTGGTGGTTTTGCCCGATGAGGAGGGTCCTGAGAGTAGTACTACGCGCACGCCCTTTTCGTACCGCTCTGCTATCTCGGAGGCGATGGAGGCAATTTCCTTTTCTTGAAGTGCCTCGGAAAGGGAGATCACTTGGCTCGCTTTGCCTTGGCGAATCAGTTCATTGAGCGGTGCCACATCCTCTACGCCAATCAACTTGAGGAGGGAAAGGTGATCTTTGAATACGCCAAATTGCTTAGGCTGGCGTACCTTGTCGTATAGCCTTTCAGGGGCTAGGTGGTCGGGCATACGTAGTAGGAAACCATCGCGATATTTTTCGAGACCAAAGCCCCACACCATACCTGTGGAGGGCAATACAGGTTCGAAAATGTAGTCAATATAGCCATCGAGCTCCTCTAATCTAGCAAAGTGGGTACAGTGCGACTCAATGAGTTGGGCGGTGGTTGGTCGGCCCTTCCTTATAAAGTAAGCGATGGCCTCTTCACTGCGTAGGTAGGTGGTATTGATAGGAAGGTCTTGGGCAATGATCTCCTTCATTCTGGTGGCGATGGACTCCAAAAGCTCGTGGGATGGGGGCGTCTCACGGCTTCCCACTACTCCATAGTAGCCATTGGATAGGGCATGCTCTACCACTACCCGTGGGTAGCCAAGCTCCTCTGCTGCTTTGTAGAGGATTAGGGCCACGGTGCTAGTGTAGGTGCGGCGTCCGTAGGGTGTCTCATAGCCTACAAAGTCAACAAACGAGGGGCGGTGGAGTGGGTGTGAAAGTGGGGTGGGCTTATTATCCACCAGTGCCAGCATGGGAAGTCCCATGGGGCTATTGGGTAGCTCTAGCCCTTCAGCTTCGTATATCTCCATAGGAGTGATGCCAACTGGGTAGACTCTTTGAGCTCCAGTCGCCTGTACTTCTATCTCTATTTCTTTATTCATTTGAACCATTATAATTCCGTAGTATTGATTATTATTGCTATCTTGGCAAATATAGCATTTTATCACTTATACGCTTACTTATGGCTAAGAAACTGATGTTTATAATTGTGCTACCGCTTTTGGTAGTCGCTACCTTTGGGTGTAGACCTTCAGGCAGTAATGATGCATTTCCCGGACTTATCAAGACGGAAGTGCCCCTACGAGCTGAGGGGCAGGAGCATATGGTGGGCTTTTTTGTCCCTGCACTGGATACCGTACGTATAGGAGTCATTGGACTTGGAATGCGTGGTCCAGATGCAGTGGATCGTTTCTGCTATATTCCAGGAGCCAAGGTGGTAGCTCTCTGTGACCTCCATCAAGAGCGTGTGGAGAAAGCCAATGAAATACTCACAAGGCATGAGCTGCCTAAGGCAGCCGAGTACTATGGTAGCGATGATGCTTGGCGTGAGCTGGTGGAGCGAGATGACCTAGACCTTATATATATAGCAACCAATTGGCAAACTCATGTGCCGATGGCACTCTATGCAATGGAGCAAGGAAAGCATGTGGCGGTAGAAGTCCCTGCAGCCCATTCGCTAGAGGATATATGGGCGCTGATCGATACTTCGGAGCGGACGCGTAAGCACTGCATGATGCTGGAGAATTGTGTCTACGACTTCTTTGAGCTCACGGTGCTGAATATGGCTCAGAAGGGGTTGCTCGGAGATATTGTCTATGCTGAGGGTGGGTATATCCACCAGCTGGAGGACTTTTGGAATGCCTACGAGGGGGATTGGCGAATGGCCTTCAATAAAACTCACCGAGGCGATATCTACCCTACGCACGGTATGGGGCCTGCTTGCCAGATACTCAATATACATAGAGGGGATAAGATGAATTATCTCGTCTCCATGGATGCTACCCCCAGGAGTATTCCGGAGTGGCTCAAGGCAAATAGAGGCGAGGAGGTGAGTGACTTTCAGAATGGGCAGCATACAGTCACGCTGATTCGTACAGAGCTAGGGCGTACTATTGAGATGCACCACGATGTAGCTACCCCTCGTCCCTACAGCCGTCAGTACAATATTGCTGGTACTAAAGGGTATGCCTCTAAATACCCAATGCCTCTGCTCGCCCTTAAGGGGGAATCGTTAAGTAGCAATCCGATACCTGACCAAAACCTAGTGGCACACTCTTGGTTGCCTAAGGTGGTACAAGAGGCGATGATGCAGGAGTACAAGCACCCGATCCATCAAGAGCTGGAGGAGGTGGCAAAGGAGATAGGTGGTCATGGAGGTATGGACTTCATTATGGACTATCGCCTAATCTATTGTCTTCGTCATGGCCTGCCACTGGATATGGATGTTTATGATATGGCTGAGTGGAGTGCCATCTCTCCGCTATCGGCAATATCACTTGAGCACAATTCTGCCCCTGTGGAGGTTCCTGACTTTACTCGTGGCTACTGGAATATTAAGGAGGGTTATCGCCATGCTTTTGCTGAATGAAGGCTACAAAATGGGTGTAAATAGGGGGATAATGTGAATTACCCTACAATTAACGGCTGTTTTTTTGTGTAAATTAAAGAGTTATTGCTATCTTTGTCAGAGAAACACCGTACACAGGTTCGTGTCGGCTCTCCGATAACGCGGTCTGAATAGGACAAGGTATCGGATTATTGAATGAGAATATAAGAGAATTGTACAATTAGAAAGTAATTTTTATGAAGACGAAAGTTATCGCACTTGTAGCAGCAAGTGTATTTGCACTAAGTGCTTCAGCACAGGAGGTTCAGACCTCAGCAAACGCAACCAATCTGCCAGGTAAGAATACAGCTTTTCAGCTAAACCCTGGTGACAATTGGTTTATCTCAGCACGTGGTGGTGCTAACTATGGTGTCTCTTTCTACAATCAAGAGATCAAGGCAAAGGACTTTGCAGAGCGTCTTGGTTATGAGGCAGGTATTGGATTCGGTAAGTGGTATACTCCTTATTTCGCTAGCCGTCTGATGGTAGATTGGGCTTGGGTAAGAGATATGCACCTTGCTAAGACCGACAATACTCACGAGTATATGTTCCATACTTTGACTCCTCACATCGACTTTATGTTTGACCCAGCTAACTACTTCGGTGTGTACAACGCTAACCGTACGGTTCGCTTCGTACCTTACATCGGTGTGGGTGTTATGGCTGCTAGAACAGCTACTAATTGTGATGCGACTAACAAGCAAAAGGAGGATAGCGCAAAGGATTGGCTAAAGCACATCAACTACGCTGTTTCTGGACACGTAGGATTTGACCTAAGCTTCCGCCTTGGCAAGACTGTAGACCTAGTACTCGCTCCTAGCGTAGTATTCTCTAACATCTACCGTCCAATGTATGAGCACTATTACCGTCCAAACAACATGCTTGCTAAGCTAGACCTTGGTCTTAACTTCAACCTTGGCAAGAGCGACTTTGATGTTGTTGAGCCTATGGACTATGCTCTTCTTAATAACCTTCAGAGCGAGATCAACTCTCTACGCTCACAGAATGCTGAGCTAAGCAAGCGCCCAGTACGTTGCCCAGAGTGCCCAGAGGTAGTAGCAACTGAGGCTAAGGTTAAGTCTGAGAACGTAGTTTACTTCCGTATCGGTAGTGCTAGAGTAGATCGCAACCAGAAGATCAACATCTACAACACTGCTGAGTTCGTTAAGAGCAACAACATCCCTGTAACTGTTATCGGTTATGCAGATGCTAAGACTGGTAGCTCTAACTACAACATGACTCTCTCTGAGAAGCGTGCTCGCGAGGTGGCTCGTATCCTTACCGATGAGTATGGTGTGCCATCTAGCCAAATCACTATCGACTACAAGGGTGACACTGTACAGCCTTATGCTGAGAATGCTTGGAACCGTGTAGTTATCATGACTGCTGAGAAGTAAGAATTCTCCTACACTTAGATAGTGTAATATATAAAGGCCTGCTAGGAGCTCCTAGCAGGCCTTTATAATTCTTGTATCCAACCTATAGCTTTCTCTTTATTTATTTAGTACCTTTGTAGAGATATGATGAGCTTTCAATTGGTATCAAAATTCAAGCCAATGGGTGACCAGCCCGAGGCGATAAAGCAACTGACGGAGGGGATTCGTTCGGGGCAGAAGAAGCAGACGCTCCTTGGAGTGACTGGTTCGGGTAAGACATTTACCATTGCCAACGTGATCCAAAACCTCGGTATCCCTACACTGGTATTGAGCCACAATAAGACGCTTGCCGCACAGTTGTATGGGGAGTTCAAGAGTTTTTTTCCTCACAATGCTGTGGAGTACTTTGTCAGTTATTACGACTACTATCAGCCAGAGGCCTATCTTCCTAGTACCGATATGTACATTGAGAAGGATATGTCGATCAATGACGAGATAGAGAAGCTCCGACTCAAGACGACTGCCTCGCTCCTCTCAGGACGAAAGGATGTGATTGTGGTGGCGAGTGTAAGTTGTATCTATGGTATGGCTAACCCTCGTGATTACGCGTCGCAACGATTTGATATCAAAGTGGGAGAAGAGATATCAAGAGATGACTTCCTCAGGCAGTTGGTTAATGCTCATTATATTCATGATAGGGCGGAATTCCGTCCTGGTACCTTCCGAAACCAAGGAGATACGCTAGATATATTCCCTGCGGTGGAGGGGTATGAAGGGATGGCCTATCGTATAGAGTTTTGGGGCGATGAGGTGGAGCGAATCAGCTGTGTAGACCCTAAGGATATGCATGAGCTTTCGCTACTAGATTCGGTGCAAATCTATCCCGCCAATCTATTTGTCACCACTAAGGAGCAGACGGAGCATGCGATAGAGATGATCCGTGCCGACCTGGAGTTGCAGGTTGAGTTCTTCCATAAGCAGGGGAGGTCGGAGGAGGCAACTCGTCTCTATGAGCGGGTGACCAACGATATCACGATGCTGGAGGAGCTCGGTTATTGCAATGGTATTGAGAATTACTCCCGCTACTTCGATGGTCGGTCGGCTGGAGAGCGTCCCTACTGTCTGCTTGACTATTTTCCTGATGACTTTTTATTAGTCATTGATGAGAGCCACGTCACTATCCCGCAGGTGAGAGGTATGTATGCTGGCGACCGCTTCCGTAAGACTAATCTTGTTGACTATGGTTTTAGGTTGCCCGCTGCTATTGATAACCGTCCTTTGACCTTCGAGGAGTTCCAAGAGCTCACCCATCGCACCATTTATGTTAGTGCTACACCGGCTGAGTTTGAGCTGGAGGAGAGTGGAGGCACCATTGTGGAGCAGATCATCCGTCCTACTGGGCTTCCTGATCCAATCATTGAGGTGCGACCTGAGGAGCATCAGATAGATGACCTAGTGCATGAGATACGTCTAAGGATAGAGCGTGATGAGCGGACGTTGGTCACCACACTGACCAAGCGTATGGCGGAGGAGCTATCGGAGCACCTCGCTGAGATGGGCATCCGCACGGAATATATCCACAGTGAGGTGGTGACGATCCGTAGGGTGGAGATTATGGAGGGGCTTCGTCGGGGCGACTTTGATGTGTTGGTCGGGGTCAATCTACTGCGTGAAGGGTTGGACCTGCCTGAGGTCTCATTGGTGGCTATTCTGGATGCCGATAAGGAGGGCTTTCTGCGTAACCATCGTTCGCTTACTCAGACTGCCGGACGTGCGGCTCGCAATGTCAATGGCATGGTGATTATGTATGCCAGTAAGGTGACCCCGAGTATGCAGCTCACCATTGACGAGACTAATCGCAGGCGGCAGAAGCAGTTGGCCTTCAATAAGGAGCATGGAATAGTTCCGAAGCAGATAGTTAAGAAGAGCGCCTCTATCCTAGACCTTACTGGGCCAAGTCGTGGTGGCATAGAGAGCAAAGCCACTATGGAGTACCGTCTTCAGAGCGAGCAGCAGAAGGTGGCGGAGCGAAGCTTTGACTATCTCTCTAAGGAGACTTTGGAGGAGCGTATCTCCGCCACTCGTAAAGCGATGGAAGAGGCGGCACGAGTACTGGACTTTGTCTCTGCCGCTCAGTATAGAGATGAACTCTTTGAACTGCAGGCGATGCTAGGCGATCAGTCGAAAGTCACCGCAAAAGAGGCTAAAGCCCAAAAGCGATTAGATGCAGTGGAGCATCAGCGTGCCGCCCATGCCAAGAACCGTAGCAAGAAGTAACCCCTTTATCAACCGCCTTACTTTGGTTGAATCTTAAGGATATCCGAGAGCTCTGTAGTGTAGTTGGGACTCACATGATTGCGAGTGACCACTTCCTCTAGTGCCTTCGGGTTGCGAGCCGCGATGTAGAGGGCATGGTCGCCATACTTATCCTTGAGCTCCTTGGCAAGAGTGGTCAGTCGTTTCAGCTCCGCCTGTCCTTCCACTTCAAAAGGCAACACCTCCCCTTCATATACCAGTTGTGAGAAGAGCAATCCCGCCTTCTTGTAATTAAATCCTGGGCGAAAAGCCTTTTTAAAGAGTTGGTAGAGGATCGGCGTCAGTTCCGTGAGGTTGTTGGAAGGCAGTGTTAGGTAAGCCTCCACATACTCGTGACGCTGTTGGTCATTGATTCTATAAGCATTAGTATGCAGTACCAGTGCCACCTTAAGTGCTGCCAGCTTATTCTCCCTTAGCTTCTCACAGCACTTCTCCCCAAACTCCAGTATGATACTGAAGAGTTGATGCTCATCGGTCACCAAAGTGCCAAACGAGCGTGACCGGGTGATGCTCTTTGCCTGGTCATTCTTTGCGAAAGGAATACGTGGCTCTCCCTTTAGCTCAAGGTAGGTATCTAGCCCTGTGACGGTAAAGGATTGACGTACCCAGTTGGAATCTTTTCGTACAAATTGATACCCGTTGTAGACGCCATACTGATTGAGACGTGCCGAAATACGCCGACCAATCCCCCAGATATCACCCACCTCTACCCACTCAAGGGCGGCTCGCCACTTCTCATTATCGTCAATGGCATACACCCCTTTTAGCTGTTCGTTTTTCTTTGCCACCCGATTGGCGAGCTTGGCAAGTGTCTTGGTCTTAGATATCCCCACACAGGTCGGAATCCCCACCCCTTTCAGAATCTTGCGTCGAAGGTCCCGAGCCATCGCCATATAGTCGTCGCGTGGATCCAATTGCACAAAGCACTCATCTATAGAGTAGATCTCCTGAGTGCCCACCTGCTCCCGAATAATTGCCATCACCCGCCTCGAGAGATCGCCATAGAGCGTGTAATTAGAGCTACACACCTCGATGCCGTATCGCTTCACCTCCTCTTGAATCTGAAAAAGTGGCACCCCCATCGGTATCCCTAGGGCCTTCGCCTCATTGGAGCGAGAGACCACACAGCCATCATTATTGGAGAGCACCACCACCGGACGCCCATTGAGCTGCGGGCGAAAGAGTCGCTCACAGCTCACATAAAAGTTATTGCAGTCAATAAGCCCATACATAGGCTAGCGATGGCGATTTCGTGGGTTGGGCTGATGGATCACATACGTGACCACACCCCAAAGCGTAAAGTGGTCCTCAGGCTCCACCTTCATCCGAGGATACTTCGGATTGGCCGAGACAAGATAGAGCTCACCCTCGGCCGTCTTCTCAACGTACTTAATATTAAACTCCCCATTGATAAAGCAGACCGCGACATCATTGTGATTGAATTCCAGCGAGCGATCTACAATAATGATATCCCCCTCATAGATATCGGCATCAATCATAGAGTCCCCTACCACACGGGCCAAGAAAGTGGTATTGGGATGCTTAACCAGCTCGGAAGTAAGGTCAATTGCCTCAAGATTATGGTCCTCTGCTGGCGAAGGGAATCCAGCAAATAGCCCATCATCGAGATAGGGAACCTCCAGATAGCTCCCCTCCCGTATGGCGTAGAAGTCAAGCGGTTTAGTCTCGTTTTTCATCGTCTTTTAAGTCGGCGAAGTGCAACTCTCAATTCAGGTGCAAAGAAGTAGATAGATAGGGTCATAAATAGTAGCAAAAGCCCAGCTCTTAGAGCAAGCTTCAGCCAAAGGCTACTAGGCTCTATCGCCATTCCTCCAAAGTAAAAGGCCATTGCCAACGCAATGATCAGTAGGTTCTTTCCCGTGTCGTAGGGGATCGGATGTAGCTTTCGCCCAAGGATATAAGAGCAAAGAAGCATTACCCCATTACAGGCAAAGGCACTCCACGCTGCAGCGACAATTCCGAATCGTGGCACCCCCCAGTAGATTACTGCCAGCGTCACCAGCAGACCAATGACCGAAAAGGTCGCACCATAGTGTGTGCGGTCGCTTACCTTGTACCACACCGATAGATTGTAGTAGATACCAAAGAGGATCTCACTTGCCATCACAATCGGCACCACCACCAATCCACTGTAGTAGTCAGGTGCCACAATGTGCTTAAATAGATCAATCCCATACATCACCGTTAGGAAGATCAGCAACGCAAAGAAGATAAAGTAATTCATCGCCACACGGTAAGCATCATTGCCATCTGTCGCCTTCATCTTCGAAAAGACAAAAGGGTCGTAAGCAAACCTAAAGGCCTGAATAAACATCACCATTACCACCGCGATCTTCAGGTTCCCTCCATAGATACCCAGTTGTGCCATCCCCTCCGCACGGTCGGCATAGAGGCTAGGAATCAGTATCTGCCCCGCCATTTTATTGAAGATACCTGCCAAGCCGAGCAATACCAGAGGCAGACAGTAGAGAAGCAAAGGCTTCACTAGTGCCCTATCAAAGCCTCTCAAAGCCGGCTTGATGATTGGTAGCATCAATAGAAACTCAATCGTAGAGGCGAGGAGGTTGGAGATAAATATGTACCCCACACCATACCCCTCACGAAATAGCCAGCTAGGCAGCGACACCCCTTTTGATACCAAGTAGGGGCAAAGGAGGAGGAAAAAGAGATTGAACCCAATGTTGAGGAAGATGAAGAGGAACTTGAAGAAAGCAAACCTCCACGGCCGACGCTCATGCCTCAGGTAGGCAAAAGGGATGGACATCAGTGCATCCAAAGCCACAATCACCACAAAGATAGCAATGTACTCGGGGTGCGACATATAGCCGAGCCCCTCTGCAATCCTACAGGAGGCGAGAAGCCCCACCAGCAAGAAGAGTGCCACCGACATCCCAACTATCTTAAAGGTAGTTGCATAAACCCGCTTCGGCTCTTCACTCGTATTGATAAACCTAAATAGCCCCGTCTCCATTCCTAGAGTGAGTATCACCAAGATGATACTCACCCACGCATAGAGATTGGTCACAATTCCATACTCAGCACTATCGGCCAGTACTCGGATATAAAATGGTGCCAATAGCCAGTTAAGAAACTTACTGATGATATTGGTCGCACCATAGATGACCGTATCCTTTGCCAACGCCTTAATCCCTGCACTCATCTCACCACGCTTTAGAAGTCTTCAAAGAGGCTTTTGGGGTTGTTGGGGCGCCACTCCTTACCGAGGTGCTCGTAAGCTAGGCGAGTCACCTCACGCCCACGAGGGGTGCGCTTCATAAGGCCCTCCTTGATAAGGAAAGGCTCATAGACATCCTCCACCGTGCCAGGATCCTCTCCAATGGCTGTGGCAATGGTGCCGACCCCTACTGGACCGCCATCAAACTTATCAATGATGACGCCCAAGATCTTATGGTCTATCTGATCCAACCCATGCTTATCTATATTGAGCGCCTCCAGTGCGTAGGTAGCAATCTTGTGGTGAATGCGGCCCGAGCCCTTCACCTGTGCAAAGTCACGCACTCGGCGGAGTAGGGCATTGGCAATACGAGGGGTACAACGACTCCTCTGTGCGATCTCCAAGGCTGCCTGATCATCGCAGGCGATGCCAAGGATTTCGGCACTTCGCTTCACTATCCCCGTCAGCGTCTCCGTATCGTAGTACTCAAGGTGCATATTGATCCCAAAGCGAGCCCTTAGCGGGGCAGTCAGTAGTCCACTGCGAGTGGTCGCCCCAATCAGGGTAAAGGGATTGAGGTCTATCTGAATACTCCTTGCCCCCGGCCCCTTATCAATCATAATATCTATCCGATAGTCCTCCATTGCAGAGTAGAGATACTCCTCCACCACTGGAGGCATCCGATGGATCTCATCGATAAATAGTACATCATTTCGCTCCAAAGAGGTCAGTACCCCAGCGAGGTCGCCAGGTTTATCTAGCACCGGCCCAGAGGTCACTTTGATCTGCACTCCTAGTTCATTGGCGATGATTTGCGAAAGAGTGGTCTTTCCCAGTCCGGGAGGGCCGTGGAGCAACACATGGTCCAGCGACTCCCCGCGCAACTTAGCTGCGGCAACGAAAACCTTTAGATTCTCCACCACTGAGGGCTGCCCTTGGAAGTCCTCAAACGTCGCAGGCCGGAGAGCATTGTCCCGATCCTCCTCCTGCTTGATGCTACTCTTTAAAGATTCATCGCCCTGCTCTATGCCACGGATGTCAAACTCTTCTAGCCCCTCTATGATCCTCTCCTCGTCCTTCATCTTGCCTCTTTACGAAAGTAATTCAAAGTCCAATTGCCTCTTGTCTAAGTCTGCTCTAGCTACGCGTATCGTGAGTTTATCGCCAAGAGAAAAACGTCGCTTCGTATTGTAGCCAACGAGAGAGTAGGTCTTCTCATCCAGCTCATAATAATCATCGTCAAGGTCACGGATAGGCACCAGCCCCTCCACACCATTGGCGATAAGCTCCACAAAGACACCAAACTCCTTCACTCCGCTGATCACCCCGTCAAAGACCTCTCCGAGGTGGTTTTGCATAAACTCCACCTGCTTGTACTTGATAGAGGTACGCTCCGCCTCAGTGGCTTTCCGCTCCTGCTCCGAATCATACTTACAGATCTCCTCAATATCGGCCCTCTTGAGGCTCTTTCCACCATTCATATAGTGGGTAAGGAGGCGATGCACCATCATATCGGGGTGCCTACGAATCGGACTGGTAAAGTGTGTGTAGTATGGGAAGGCCAAGCCATAGTGACCGATGTTTTCGGTCTGATAAATAGCCTTTGCCATAGTGCGGATCGTGAGCGTCTCCACTAGCTCCGCTTCAGGCTTGTCTTGCACCTTTTTCAGAAGGTCATTAAGGCTACGAGCAATCTGCTCTGGCGTGCCAGTAGGTTTGATCTTGTAGCCCAGACGCCCTACAAACTCTGCCAAGTCGGCTAGCTTTTCAGCATCGGGAGTGTCGTGGACACGATAAACGAAGGTAGGTCCCTCCTTCCCCTCACCATAAAGTGTGCCGATATGCTTCGCCACCGTACGATTGGCAAGTAGCATAAACTCCTCAATCAGATGATTGGCTGGGATCGGATGCTTGACATAAATCTCCAAAGGCTTCCCCTGGTCATCAATCCTAAAGGCCAACTCCGAACGCTCAAAAGCGATGGCACCTGCCTTCATACGATCCGCACGGAGCTTCTTCGCAAGATTATTGAGGGTCTGAATAGCTGCCGTCTCGGGTTGCTCTGCCCCATCAATCATCGCCTGTGCCTCCTCGTAGGTTAGCCGTTTATCACTGTGAATAATGGTGCGAGTGATCTCATAATCGAGCACCTTCGCCTCGTCATCTAGCTGAAAGATAACCGAGTAGGCGGGGCGATCCACGCCCGGCTTGAGCGAACAGAGGTCGTTGCAAAGACGCTCTGGAAGCATCGGCACCGTGCGATCCACTAGATAGACACTCGTGGCACGCTTTGCCGCCTCCCGATCAATCTCATCATCGGGTAGCACGTAGGCAGTCACATCGGCAATGTGTACCCCTACCTCCCAGCGTCCTTCGCCCACCTTTTCTAGCGAAAGGGCATCATCGAAGTCCTTAGCACTTTCAGGGTCAATCGTTATGGTGAGTGGCTTACGGAAATCTTTGCGGGGGAAGATATCGCTAAAAGCTTTGTTGGCGTCCAGTTTCTCACCCGCCAAAGTCACCTCCTCAGGGTATTTGAAAGGCAGACCATACTCTGCTAGGATCGCATGCATCTCGGTATCATTGTCCCCTGGCTTGCCAATCACCGCCTGCACTTCGCCGACTGGGTTCTTGGCTCGCTCGGGCCACTCCAATACCTTCACTACCACCTTGTCGCCATCCTGAGCTCCATTTAGTTTGTCACGAGGTATAAAGATGTCATTGGCGAGCTTATTACTCTCGGTGATGAGGAAAGCAACATCATTGAGGATAGAAATCACCCCTACAAAATTGGTATCGGCACGCTCTAGGATCTCTACAATCTCCCCCTCCGGTTCTTGACCTCTACGGGTGGCAAGGCGGTTCATCACCACCTTGTCGCCATCCATCGCATGCCCAGTATTTCGCTCAGCCACTCGGATGGGCTCGCCACCATCATCGGGGTAAAACATATTGTGCCCACGTCCAGCTTTACGGCGGAGGATGCCCTCCATCTTTTGCCGTGGTGCTACATAGCGATAGCGGTCGGGTAGGCTATCCGCCACTAGCACACGCTCCTGTGCCAGCTGCACCATCGCCTCACGTACCATCTCCACTGCTAGGTCGCCCTCGGCACCGACCCCTTCAGCTACTTGCCGGTAGTCCGATGCCTCCCCCTTGCTATTGCGGAAGTACTGAAGCACTAGGCCACGTACTCTCGATACGCTTCTATCTTTCTTGGGCTTGGTATCTCTCGAAAATCGTGACCTGCCGACTTTCTGTGTACCCTTCCGCCCCCTTCTTTTCTCTACTTTCTTTTTTCTGCCCATATTGTTATCATTCTTTCTGTATCTACAAAGATACCAAAAAAAGAGAGCTTAAGGAGATCGCCGAACCTCCATTAAGGGGTTATGCGTTGGAAAGTTCTTACCGTATACTTTTTAACAGGGTGTCTATAAGTAAGGACCTCTGCCGAGGTCCTTACGCCATTATCCTCAACAGATTGTATATCATCATTCGCACAATAGTCTTTTCTAATGCGTAACCCCTAACCTCCATTAAGGGGGGTTATGCGTTAGAGGCGTCAACCGTGGGATTCCTATTTATAGAGACAATATTAGTCTAGAATCCCTTTTTACCTCCACAAAGTACTGCATCTTCTGGAATTCCAGTCTGAGAAGTAAGGTGGAATACTTGGCTAAAATAAGGGGCGCAGAGGCCCCTTCGCAACCACCTGAAATTCAATCTTATACAAAAGCGTTTGCCGAGATGCAACTAAGCAATCGGTTAGTTGCAACTAAGCAAATGCCGAGATGCAACTAACCGATTGCTTAGTTGCATCTCAGTTTGTATAGGGTGCTGTAAGAGGTCCCTATTTTCCATCTTTCGTGGTCATATTCCACCTTAAATTGTACCTTTTGTGTGTTAATAACGCAGAAAAAATGCAAAAAAACAACCGAGGTATAAAATATATTGGTATCTTGCGAGCGATTGTGATGGTTTTATCTGTGGACTTCGGGTGGTAGGAAGCCCTATTTCTCGTTCTTTGGATATAATCCTTACGGTCATTTCGTGTTTACAACCAATTTTATTTGAGAGTTTTTTTATCGGAATTCTAAGTAATGACGAGTAGGATTTTTACACTTCTATGTTCGTGCCTATCCATTGGTTTATTGGCGAGTGCTCAGGTGCCCAATTATACCGTTGGAAAGCAGGCCGAAAGAAAGCAAGAGAGTAAAACACCACCCCCCGCTGACACCTCTACAGCGATAGCGGAAGTGGCAAAGTTAATGGCCGACAATGATGGCTTCCTGAAGAATAACAAGAAGCTGGCCGATTATACCAAGGCAATCAATAAGTCTATGGGCTTTGGTACTGCTACGGAGGAGGATTTGCAGTATCCCTCTATTGATCTGTATGGCGAGCAGTCGTGGCACAACAATGCGGTCAATCCCTTTATTGGGAGCTTGAAAGCTGAGGTGCCTGATAGCTTTATGGTAGATCTATCTCAGTTTGTCTATCCCCTTGATGAGCTGAAACGAGTGAATAGTCGCTATGGCTATCGCCGTCGTTTCCGTCGTATGCACTACGGAATTGATATCTCGGTGCGTGTGGGAGATACTATTCGGGCTGCCTTTGATGGCAAGGTGCGAATGGTGGACTTCGACCGCCGTGGTTATGGGCACTATGTGGTTGTGCGCCATACCAATGGATTGGAGACCCTCTATGCGCATAATTCTAGGGTGTTGATCAAGGAAAATCAGATTGTGCGTGCGGGTGATCCGATTGCACTCGGGGGTAGCACTGGTCGCTCTACAGGGCCACACCTCCATTTCGAGGCGCGTTATCTAGGACAAGCGATCAATCCTGATCATCTCATTGATTTCAATACAGGTGTGCCAAAGTGTGAGGAGTATCTGTGCCTCGCCTCTAAGTACAATGGAGGAAATGGTAGAAGGGCTATCAATAGGGCTAGCCATAGGACTTCCAGTAGCGGAGTGCAGATGTATCGCATCCGTCAGGGGGATACGCTCTCCACAATTGCCAAAAGGCATGGTACGAGTGTCAATAAACTATGTAGCCTCAATAATATCTCTTCACGCACCACTCTTAGGGTAGGGCGTAGTATCCGAGTGAGGTAAATTCGATATCACTGAAAATATCAGAGGCTCCAGACTTAGCTGTATCGGCTGAGTGTGG
>NZ_HF988943.1:0-7479 GCF_000435035.1 Porphyromonas sp. CAG:1061
GGTGGAGGACTCTCTGCCGATGCTTACCACCTCACCGCCTCACACCCAGAGGGGCTAGGGGCCAAGCTGGTGATGCAAAATGCCCTTGATGATGCCGGACTAAAACCCGAAGATGTAGACTATATCAACGTCCACGGCACCTCCACTCCAGTGGGAGATATCAGCGAGGCAAAGGCCATCAAAGAGGTATTTAAGGAGCACGCCTACAAGCTCAATATCAGCAGTACCAAGTCGATGACCGGCCACCTACTAGGGGCTGCAGGAGCTATTGAGGCACTTGCCTGCGTGATGGCGATTTACGAAGGTGTCATTCCTCCTACCATCAACCATGCAGAGGAGGATCAAGACCCCGAAATTGATTATAACCTCAATTTTACCTTCAATCATAAGCAAGAGCGACCTATCAGAGTAGCCCTCTCTAATACCTTTGGTTTTGGCGGGCACAATGCTTCGGTGATCTTCAAGAAATACGAGGAGTAATCCCTCCCCCTAGAGCGTGGGTTCTCACCTGATAAATATGAAGAAGTACCGTAGCCTTGTAGCAGAAATCCTGCGATTCCTACACCTCAATAAGCTGGGGAAGCAACCAGTGGCTCACAAATCGGAGCGACAATTGATTCTCGAACAATTGGTAGGAGCCGAACTGGGCAACCCCCAGCTCTACGAGCAGGCCCTTACCCACAGATCTTATGAAAATGTGGGCAATCTCGGGAGCAATGAGCGACTAGAGTTTCTTGGCGATAGTGTGGTCAACCTTGCGGTAGGGGATACCCTCTTCGCACTCTATCCAGAAGAGTCGGAGGGGGTGCTCACCAATATCCGCTCCTTTTTGGTGAGCCGAACCAATATGAATGCCACTGCTGAGAAGCTAGGCCTAGAGCCCCTTATCTATGCTGATAGCGGGCTACAGATCAAGGGGTCCGACCTCCTCGGCAATACCCTTGAGGCACTCGTGGGGGCGATCTACCTCGATAAAGGGTACCCTTTCGCAGCACAATTTGTCCGCAGTCACCTCATTGTCTCTAAGAAAAATGTGAAGGTGGTGGCGAAAAAAGAGGAGGACTACAAGACGGAGCTGATCATCATGATGCAGCGAGAAAAGGTGCCCTACCAATTTCTCCACCTCGATACCAAGTACGATAAAGCTCAGGGCTTTATCCACCGCTGTCAGCTACAAATCGACTTCCCCGACCACCCAATGGAGACCATCGGCGTAGGAAGTACCAAAAAGAAAGCACACCAAAACGCGGCCAAAGAGGCTCTCCGACGGATCGAAAAGAGTCGGAAGTAGCCACCATTCAGATGGCCCCGAACCGCTGGCGGGAGAAAGAAATAGGTAAGGACCTCTGAGGAGCTCCGTATTAATAGTTGCTACGAAGAATCCACATGGTAAGCCCCCTGTTTTCCAATCCATCTCCCATCGTAAAATCACCTCTTTGAGCAAGGCAAAAACTTAGTTGCAACTAAGCGATCGGCGAGTTGCAACTAAGCAATCGCCGAGATGCAACAAAGCAAATGCTTAGTTGCAACTAAACTTTTGCTTTTATAGGAGTTTGTATATCAGTGACTTATAAACCGGCTTCAAGAGACCTTCGGGAACGCTCCCATGAGCTTCCTGAAGGTCTTTTATTTGTCACCTAAACTTCTGATGCAGTTAACGTCAGTGTAACATACAAGTGCCACCTTTGCACTGTGAAAAAAGAAGTAGAAGTTTTTATCCAACTCACAAGCACTGTATGCCGAAGAAACTAATTAGAATTTTCATAGCTCTCCTACTGCTCACCCCCATTTTTGTCAATGCAGCAGAGCCCGACGGGGATAAGGGTGGTGCCATTAAAGGTACCGTAGTCGACCGTAGCAATAAAGAGCCCCTTATCGGAGCCAAAGTAGTGGTTCAGGGGCAAACGAAAGGTGGCGTCACCGACCTCGACGGTCACTTTCAGATCGAAGGGGTTGATGCGGGCGCAGTCACCCTCGTGATCAGTTATATTTCCTATAATACCCTCAAAGTAGAGGAGCTCGTAATCCGACCCAATGAAATCACTACTATTGAGGTTGCTCTTGACGCCAGCACAGAGCAGCTGCAAGAGTTTATCGTCACCGCCAAGGCCAATCGGGAGTCCGAAAACCTCCTTCTCCTTGAGCAAAAGCAATCGCTCCTCGCCGTGAAAGCCCTCGGTGCTATGGAGCTTTCGCGTAAAGGTATCAGCAATGCCGAAGCCGCCGTCGCTCAGATCTCAGGAGTCAGCAAGCAAGAAGGGGTGAAGAATGTATTTGTGCGTGGATTGGGCGACCGCTACAATGCCACCTACCTCAATGGCTTCCCCATCCCCTCCGACGACCCAGAGTACAAGAATATTGCACTCGATATGTTTGAAACCGATATGATACAAAATATATCGGTGCAGAAAGCCTTTAGTGCCACCCACGGAGGTGATGTTGGAGGTGCCGTCATCGACATTTCCTCCAAAGAGTTATTCGGAGAAAAACTACTAGATATCAGCCTCTCCGGCGGGGTCAATACCTCCGTGATGGGAAATACCTTCTACCGCCAAGATGGCACTAATTACTTCGGCATTTCCCGTACACAAGAGCCCGCCGATGGCACCTATAGTGCCTTCACCAAGCTCCCTGCCGGTACCCCTTATCAGTTTCAAAATGAGCTACAGCCCAAGCCCTACAACCGCCCTATCGACCACGGATTTGGACTCTCCGCCGGCAAGCTCTTCAACTTTAATGAAAATGCCCTCTCACTCCTCCTAGTCGCCAATCACAGCATTGACCACTCACATACCGAGCAACTCAATCGCACCCTAGCTCCTATTGGAGGCTTTTCAGTGGACCTAAAGGGACCCAACTCCGAGATCACCACTCGACAGATGGCACTCCTCAATGCCACTCTCGACCTGCGTAAAAAGCATCAGCTAGAGTACAACCTCCTCACCATCCACTCCAATAACCAGTACGTAGCTCAGCTAAAAGGTAATGATTACGTTGCCAATGAAAATGATGGCCTCGTACGTATGTACCGCCAGCAGGCCAATGACAACCTCCTCATCGTCAACCAGCTAGATACCGATTGGAGCCTCACCGATAAGCTGCACCTCAATCTCGGCACCTCGCTCAATCTGATGCGTGCCAAAGAGCCCGACCGTCGCCTCTTCTATCTCTCTGGCGAGGGCCAAGGCGACGATACTAAGTGGGTCACCATGGCGAGCAACACCAACCGCCGATTCTACTCCTCCCTCACTGAAAATGACTACAATGCCAAGGCGGCACTTGAGTGGAGCTTTAATAAGGAGAGCTACCTGCGGTTAGGCTACATCGGCCGGTACGTCGACCACCACTTCACCTCTCGAGAGTATAATCACGACCCCGTCTCAGGCAAGTCGGTTATGGAGAGCAATATCGACCAGTTTGATTGGGATAGAGACTTCTACAATAGTCAGAACCTCCGCACCGAGGCCAATCCTAGCGGTTTTACCTTAGTGCAGGGCGAGGAGTTTTGGTATCATTCAGAGAAGCAGATACACGGAGCTTATCTCGAGGGAACCTTTCCGCTACTAGAGAAGCTAATGCTACAAGCTAGTCTCCGTGCCGATTGGGTAGACCTCACCGTGAAATTCGGCCAAGCAGATAAGGAGAAGCAAGATAGCCAAATCCATAAATTCTACCTCCTCCCCTCCCTCAACCTTAAGTACGACCTCACCGATAAGCAGGCACTCCGACTCAGTCTCTCCAAGAGCTACACCCTCCCTCAGGTAAAGGAGATTTCCCTCTACCAGTACGTCAATATCGGCTACGTAAGCATCGGTAACCCCGATATCAAGCCCTCCGACCTCTGGAATATCGACCTCAAGTGGGACTACTACCTCTCCCCCACCGAGATACTCACCGTCACCGGTTTTTATAAGCACCTCAAGAACCCCATGGCACGCGTCGACCGCTACATTAGCTCAGGTGCTCAAGAGTATGCCAATCCGGCGCCAAAGGTAGACCTCGCCGGTATCGAGCTCGAGTTCAAAAAGAACCTTTGGCAAAAGACTGCCCTTCTCTCTGCTTCCAAGCACTCTCTTGACTTAGGTATCAGTGGCTCTTACATCTGGTCCCATATCCCACTCGAGAATGTAGAGGAGACCAGCCGCAATGCCACCCTCGAAGGCTCCTCCCCTTGGCTCCTCAATTCCGACCTCACCTACGCCTACACCAAGGGGTGGCGCCACTACACCCTCGCCATGGTGCTCAGCTACTTTAGCGACCGCATCCACACTTATGGCTCTAGAGGTATCACTCGTGGTGGACTGCAATACGATATTATGGAGCAAGGGAGAGCCAACCTTAACCTCGTCGGCTCGGCCAAACTGAGCCACCAACTCTCCCTGAAGCTCAAAGCCAATAACCTACTCAATAGCCCCTACACCCGAAAGCAACAACCCAATGATGGCTCCGAAGCCCAAGTGGTGAGCAAGTATCGAAAGGGCGTTAGCTTTAGTGTGGGACTATCCTACAACTTTTAAGTGAATCAAGATTACATAACTATCAAGTAAAAAGAAAAAAGTAATTATGAAGATCAATTTGAAGACCTCTCTCTTGGCAGCCATCATGCTGTCAGTAGCACTAGTTGCATGCGATGGCGACGAGCCAACGCCAACCCCAACTCCAAAGCCCGACCCCACTCCCGAGGTGCAAGTGAAGCCACTTAAAGGGGATATTACCAACGCAATGGTACTCGATGCTCAAAGCTATATCCTTTCTGGTACCGTAAGAGTAAAGGCTGGGGCTAGCCTCACCATTCCTGCCGGTACAGTGATCAAGGCGGAGAAGGGCTTTGACCAGTATATTCTCGTGGAGCAAGGCGGTAAGATCTATATCAATGGTACCGCTGAGAAGCCAGTTGTGATGACCGCCAATAGCGATAAGGCCGACTCAGGCTACTGGGGTGGTCTCATCATCAATGGCTACGCCCCCATCACCAATGGTGGCACCAATAAGACCGAGATCGACCCTTCTAAGCCTTACGGTGGCGATAAGGCCGATGACAATTCTGGAGTCATCACCTACCTTATCCTCGACTATACCGGAGCTAAAAACGATGCCAATACCGAGCACAATGGGCTTACCCTCAATGCCGTAGGTAATGGCACCAAGATCGATAACGTGCTTGTACGCGAGAGTGCTGATGATGCTATTGAGTTCTTCGGCGGTACGGTCAACGTTACCAACTTCGTCTCGGTTAATTCCGATGACGATATGTTCGACTTCACCGAGGGTTACAGCGGTACCCTCCAAAATGCCTACGGACTATGGAGCGAAAACCACTCCAGTACTGAGAAGGATCCACGTGGTATAGAGGCTGATGGTAATCACGATGGCAATTCCCCTGAGGGCACCCCACAGTCCAACTTCACCGTGATGGATGTTACCTTTGTGTTCAATGCCAAGCCCTCTACAGATGCTACCCTTATGTGCGACGATGTGATCAAGATACGCCGTGGTGCCATCGCTACTATCCAAAATGCCCTGATTAAGGGACAAGGACAGGTAAAAAATGTCCTAGACTTCACGGATAAAAAGGGTGCTGCCGACCCCCGCACCAAGGTGGAGTACACCTCCCTACTTACCACAGCCCCTGCTGATGCAGAGGTGAAGGGAAAGCTCAATGACGGGAATATCCAGAAGAAGGAAGGCCTCACAGGAGCTGATACCAGCAAGCTGGCGTGGACAAAGCTCAAGTTCTAATCCCTCCCCACCTCACCCCATAACCTATGGAGGTAACAACCATAATAACAACTAAAAATAGAGCTTTTACAATTCCATTAGTTTTCTAGGAACGGGTGTACGCTCACCGCTGAGAGGCAGTGGGCGTACCTTTTTTATCCTACCCTCCCCACCTTCTCCGCAGAGGGTAATACCTTGGAAGTAAAGAAAAAGGGAGCTGTGCAGGTATCTCTCCTGTACAGCTCCTCTGTAGTTAAAGTATTTGGGGAAGGGTTACTTCACGGTTACGGTGATTTGGCCAGTGTAATCGGTATTCTTCTTGAAGGTTACCTTCACGGTGCCTGTTCCCTTGATGCCACTTGGTTTCCATCCGTCGAAGCCGACATTGATGAGGTTTTGCTCATTGCCATTAGCATCCTTCACCTTTGGGATCTCGAGCTCAAAGTCGTCTTGTTCTAGTCCTTCGATGTCGAGCTTTTGGTTATTGGCATCAACGAAGACAATGGTAACCCACTTTGCTGAGTCCCATTCGCTGAAATTGAGCTCTGTAATCAGCTCATCATCGTACTCAAATGCAATCTTTGCTCCGGCTGGGACCTCGAATTTTGTTTCGATCACCTCCACTTCGCACTCCACTGCTTCAGCCCCTTCGAGCTCGGCCTTGACCTTGCACTTACCTAGGTTCATGCCATCTACCTTACCGTTGATGGAAACAAGCGCACGTACTTCTTCTCCCTGGCCCTCTACCATTACTTTTCCACCGGAGTAGGTAACCTTGGCCTGTATTTCCTTGGGTAGCTCGTTATTGCCGATAGCGGTAACAACGGCTTTTACATGGATAGACTTGCCCTTCTCTACAGTATAGGATGCTTGCTCAAATTGAAGCTTGTAGATGATGTTTTTACCATCGCCCTTACCTGGTTGGTCCCCACTGCCTGGCTTCTTAGGATCGGGGGTGGGCGTTGGTGCCTCCTTAGGAGTTACCTTTACCTTGCAAGTGGCAGAGTTGCCATTAGCTAGCTTGGCGGTGATGGTCGCCTCTCCAGCCTTGATCGCCTTTACTAGCCCCTTTGTCACGGTGGCTACTTGGCTGTCGGAGCTCTCCCAGGTAACCTCCTCCTTGGCCTCCTGTGGGGTGAGGATAGCAGAGAGCAGTAGGGTGGTCCCCTCCTTCAGCTCAGCGGTGGCTTTGCTCAGCTTGATGGTTGTCTTTACGGTAGGGGTGTCATCGGGCTTTTCTTTGCAGGCTCCGAATGCTAGCATGGTGAGCAGTATCCCTAATGGGAGTAATAAGCTTTTTAGTTTCATACGTCTTAATCTTTTTGTTTTGTTGATATAATGTTTGTTAGTTCTCTTTTACAGTCACGGTGCAATGGTCGTTGGCACCATTGGGGAGGGTGGCGATGATTTCGGTCTCTCCCACAGCCACTGGGGTTACTCGCCCCTTGTCATCAACCGTGGCGATTGTTTCATCGAGCGAGCTCCATTGTGCCTTGCGGTTTTTGGATCGTCGTGGCCGTACCTCCCACTTGAGCTGATAGGGCTCCTGCCCTAGGGAGAGGGTGATGCTCTTGGTCTTTAGGGTGATGTTGGGGAATAGGAGTGGTTCGGGCTTCTCGGTCAGAAGTGATGCAGGTTGCTTCTCGAAGTCGATAGTGGAATTATCATTATCCACAAAACCCTCGCCATCGTGGCGGCGGTGGAGGGCGTAGCCGTAGTAGGAGGACTTGGGGTCATTGTCACTCTGCCGTACGCTGGTGT
>NZ_HF988943.1:7531-9664 GCF_000435035.1 Porphyromonas sp. CAG:1061
CAGTCGCTGTCGCTTATAATCCTTTTGGTCGCAGATGGTCACCGCATCGATGATCCAGTCATTGGGTACTCGGATGGCGTGTGCATCGCCCTTTTGGTGTGCCTTGTGGTAGGGGAGCTCCTGTGAGTGCATGGGGCTGGGGTGCCCTGTCTCATAATCCCACCAGTACTTTTGCTGGTCTAGCTCCTCGGGTGCTGCCCCTAGCTTCAGGAGCAGGATGGAGCGATTGGTAGGAATGCCAAAGGGGGCACTGCTGAGGAACTCTTGATCCAGGTAGCCAAAGGAACCGAAGAGGGGGATCATATTGGGTACACTATTTTCATCCACCAACTGGTACTTGTAGAGGATTTGCTGTGGGGAGAGCCACTCAAAGTCGGCTCCTTCGAGGTTGCATGCTTTGCGAGAGCTCTGCTTGGCGTACTTCACGCCGTTGCCAAGGTCGATATTGGTACCAAAGGTGCCGTCGCCATTGTCGTAGCTGAGTGAGCATTGAAACTTGTATCGCTCGTATAGCTCCTCCACATTTAGGGTGTGATTGATCGCTACCGAGGTGAGGGTCTTGTACTCTCCTGGCTTGATAGGATAATCTTGTCCACTACCTGGGAACATGCAGAGGTTATCTACCGCCACGTGGGTAGAGGCAAAGTTTTCATCGCCCTTGAGGTCGATGGCTACGTCGTTTTGGAAGGCGGAGCGTGCCAGGCAAAGACCATCAAGGTAGAGGGTCTTATTGGTGGGATTGTAGATACGTATATAGGTATCGTGGCTGTAGGAGGTCCAGCCCTTTAATCCGCTTGGCCACACGACTTCGTCCTCAGTGCCGATGTAGAAGACCTCCTGAATGATCAGGTTTTTCTCTTTCATGGCAATCTCCTCCTTCTTGAGCCCTAAGCAACTGGTGAGTAGGACTGCTATGAGGAAGGGGAGGGTGAAATGAGTTATTCGCTTATTCATAGATGCTAACTTTATATCTTTTCAGTAAATAATGCTATTCAAAGGGGAGGGTTATAGGAACCATGCTCCATACCCATTGCCACCAGTGCCGGCAGCGCCGTGTGTCTTGAGGTTGGCAACCGCTTGGAAGGCCTCTGCTGGGGTAAGGCCTATCTCTCTCCCTAGGTGTAGGTAGTAGGGCTCTTGCTCATTGGTATTGGCAGGGTCGCTATCAAAGCCCGAGGTGTAGACCTTGATCGGGATATTGAAGCGGACCACCTCTTGCCAGCCCGATGCCTCCATCTTGGGGTTGTCGAACTCTTGGCAGATGTACCCTGTGCGTGGGGGCTTATTATTGATTGAGTAGCTTTCGTCACGGCTAGGGAGCACCAATTTGCGTCCCTTCTCGCACTTCATCACCCTCACTGCTAGGAAAAACTGTGGTAGCAGATTGGTAGAGCCACCGATACGGGTATACTCTTCGGCAGGGAGGAGCTGGGGCTTGCCATTTTCGTCGAGGATCTCTTTGCCCTCGTTATCGGTCTTGTGTCGTGGTGCGAGGAGGAGTGGCCACTTCCTTTGGTCTACCGCCTCATCGTGCTTGTAGGCATTGTGTAGCAATCCATCGAAGTCTTCGATCATCGGCTCTCTATCATCGAGTACCTTTTCGATGCCTCCGCGATAGTCGAATTCGAGGTGTCCCTTTAGCCCTACATTGTCTTGATCCTGTGGGCAAGAGGCTAGGAAGTACTCGCTGCGGAGCGTAGGGGGGAGTAGGCGGATATTGTAGAGGGTGCGAACGCCATCGGCCATATCATCCTGAGTCCAGGTATCTCGATAGGTGTAGCGGAATACTGTACGCGATACCTCTCTCCGCTCCTCAAAGGTCTTGCGGTTTTGGAAATACTCCGAGGGGATAGGCTTCTCATTCTTATAGGCCTCCATATTGAGTGGCATCGGCTTGTAATTTTGGTTTCTATAATTTTCATCGCTCACTCCATTGCGGAAGCGTACGTCCATTACGTCGTAGGGCTGTCCCTTATCATCTAGGTCGCTGATGGAGAAGAATATCTGATATTGGTCGGAGTGCTCGTAGATATTGTCGTTGATGAGCTTGCCATCCTTATTATAGAAGTAGAAGCAAAGGCCCCAGAGGCGCTTTTGCCCACCCACTACACGGAGGTAATCGGGACCAACGCC
>NZ_HF988943.1:9687-10886 GCF_000435035.1 Porphyromonas sp. CAG:1061
CCAACGCCTTGCTTCTCTTGGAGCTCTTTATTGGCTGTAGCCTCGAGAAAGGTGGCGGTGGAGCGTCTATCGACCTCTACGGTGATTCCGGAGGTGGTGTTGCGAATCACTGCAAATTGCTCTTGCTTCCAAGGGGCATTGGGGTAGACGTAGTTGCCGTGTAGCTTGCCCTGTCCGTGGTCGTGCCCCTCCTTGATCATCACTAGGCAGGTGGCCCAATTATCGAGGGCACCACCTTCATCGAGGTTAGGGCCTGGCTGCCGATTTTTATCGATCAGTAGGCGGGTGGTCTCATTGAAGTAGACATCGGCCTCGGTGGTAGGTACCTTGGAGATGAGCAAGGGGTTGCGGTCCTCAGGTACTGAGACATCAAAGAATACAAACTTCTGGCACCCAGATAGAAGGAGTGCTGCTAGAAGTGTGGTGAGTAGGATTGCTTTATATTTCATAGAGTTATTGATCTGCTCAAAAGGTGATTAGAATATCAAACTGGCTTTGCGATTGAAGAAGCGAGCGGTGTCGTCGAAAAACATTCGGCGAAGCTGGCTCTCATCGGCATTGGGGTAGACCGCCTTAATGTCGTGCACAAAGGTGCTTTGGTCACCCGTAGCATCGGCAATGACGCGGAAGGGGATAGGGAAGCTGATATCGTAGCTGCTCCACTCACGATCGATCTCATTGTACTTATTGGGGGCCATGGCTTGTAGCCCAGAGCCCTCGGCATTGAGGTCTTGATGATACTTACCAAAGGGGAAGCGGTAATTCTTTTTATTCGCCTCATTATCATTGATAATGTGTGCGATGCGGATGCCCATCTGGAATTGCATGTGTGCCTCGTGGAAGTTGAGGATGCCCTTAAATCCAAGTGCTTCTTTTTGGAAGAGGTCGCCCGCTTCATTGATTTTTCGGCGGAACCTAAGTAGTCCCACGATATGGCCAGTTCGGATACGTCCGAGGTCGTCTTGGTCCTCTAGCTCGGTGCCGAGATACTCCTCTACAGGGTCGGTATCGCGGTATTCGTAGCTAAAGATCTGTGGCACTATCTTCCACGACATATCGTAGCTATCGAGCGTCTGATAGAGTCGGTAGCTTTGTGAGGAGCCTTGTGGGGTGTAGGGCTCAAATACCTTGTTGGTGGCATAGAGCTTGGCCGCCTCTTGCGACATAGCGTAGCTGTATCGGAGTGGCTCCTCCTCTTT
>NZ_HF988943.1:10930-14386 GCF_000435035.1 Porphyromonas sp. CAG:1061
AGATATTGTTGGTAGAGGTGCGTGAGGCGGGTACCAGTTCTTTTCCCGACCGCTTGAAGGTAAACTTGCCGATGAAAAGGCTATCCTGCGAGCTATCTGTGGGGTTGAAGGTCATGGGGAAAAGGTTGGGCATGCCATAGAGTGAGTAGTTGTCTATTGTGAAGAAGTGCTGGTGCACGAGTAGGGTAGAATTGGGGTCGTCGATTCCACCGGCATCATTCTGCTGAGTCCCCTTGAGGGGGTACCAGCGTGAAAATTGGTGATTGATCAGCTTGTTATTGATGTCGTAGTACTTTAGCTCGAGTGCGTAGCAAAACTTGTCGCTCTTCACCACATCGAAGTGCTCTCGCTCACTGGTGATGGTGAGGCTCCCCTCGTCGTTTTTGCGAATCTCTATCTCCTGATAGACGGGGTAGGGGTACTCCTCGGAATCATCTAGGTCGTAAGCCCGATAGTAGTAGGGCTCGAAGCTGATGTCGTTGTCGGGGTCTTCCTGTCGCTGTGCTAGTCTGAGGATGGCTTGGATAGAGTAGATCTGCTCGTGCCCCTCCACGATATTCTCGATATAAGGCTCGGGCGACTTGACTAGCTCCTCCATCAATCTTTGGCAGCTACTGAGTACCAGCACTGCTGCGGTGAATAGGAGGAAGGGGAGTAGGTTTATCTTTTGATTCATATAGTTTGGTCTTTAAAATTCAATGATGGTACGAACGGTGTACTTAGCTCCCATTGCGTGAGCGAAGAAGCGGAAGCGATCGGTATACTCTTTGTAGAGGGCGTTGAAGATGTTGTCGCCCATAAGCATTAGTTTAACGGATCTTCCCTTGGGGAGGGCATAGGAGATTTCAGCATTGGCATTGGCGATAAAGTAGGCTGGTGGGGAGTCGGGGGCGAGGTCTTTATCGGGGTCGAATCGCTTTTGCTTGGTGACGTAGCTACTATCAAAGGCGATGCTAGCGTGCCACTTTTGGTCTTTCCCAAAGTCGTGCTCGTAGCTGAGCCCTAGCCCATATCGGTCGGAGGGCATAAAGGGTAGCCAGCTATCGTGGGTGATGTTTCGGGCATTGATCCACTCCCCTTTGAGCATAATATTAAAGCCCTCGAAGGGTCGGATGGTGGTGAGGATATCCCCTCCGAAGAGGCGGGCATCATCCTGCTCGTAGATAAATCGTGGGTACTTACCACTGGGGTGGTTTTGGTAGCGGTCGAGCCCTTGGCCGATATTATCGTATATATAATTGTGTACGTGCTGGAAGAAGGCACTGGGCTCTACGATGATCCAATCATTGCGGTAGGTGGCTCCGATCACCGGCTTAATTCCGATTTCGGGGAGTAGATCCCTATTTCCTACCACCCAGTAGGTGCCGTGGTGAAGCCCGGTGGCGTAGAGCTCATTGATATCTGGTGGTCTCCATGCAAGCCCCACATTGGCACGTGCGGTCCAGTGGTCGTTGAACTGATAGTGTGCGGCGAGGCTACCGGTGACGCTGGCGTAGAGCTTAAACTCGTGGTACTTCTTGAAGCTATTGACACTAGTGTAGCCGTAGACGTCGAGGGCACGGTAGTCGTACCGCAGTCCGGCTGAAGTTTGGAGCTTGCCAAAGGTGGCTTTGTGGATGCCAAAGATGCCCATGGTGAGGCTGGCGTAGTTGGGGATAAAGGCTGGTTGCTTGGTGCCAGGCTTATTGTAATTGGTCTGGTACATCACCGACACGCCTGCCTGGGAGCTGTGGTTTTCGTTCCACGTGCCACTCCATGCGGCATCGGAGGCGTAGGTGGTGAGTACGAGGTCTTGCATCGGTAGCCAGGAGAGGTCGTCGCGCTTACGGTTTTCAAACTCCTGTCGGAGGTTGTTTTGGTACGATACCTTTACCTCGAGGTTGTGCTTCTCGGCGATATCCCAGTCCACCTCAGCTTTGGCAGTGAAGTGCTGTGACTGCTGGAAGGGTGGCTCTATGGTATAGGAGAAGGGCTTGAGGGTGCTCTCCTCGGGACGCCCCATCTCGAAGCGATTGAGCAGCTGCTGGATATCGGAGATGGCACTGAGGTAGTAGATACCACTTCGGGAAGTGTAGAGGGAGGCAAAGAGGGTGGCGGTGAGGCGATCTCTTTTATATCCTGCATAGCCAGAGAAGCTGATGTTGTTGAAGCCGGTATTATTGAGCAGATACTCGGCAGTGGAGTAGTCGCCCGACTTCTGATACATCCCATGCAGGCGGAGACCCCAATTCTTATACCCCATCTCTAAAGAACCGGCTCCATCGTAGGCGCGACCATTTGTAGCATAACCTAAGTTGGTCTTGCACTTGATATAAAAGCGATCGTGGCCAAAGGGAAGGGGTGCTTGATTGAAAAGGGCTACCCCGCCAATGGCTCCATGCCCATACCGCACGCTCTCTGCCCCTTTGATCACCTCTACGATGCTGGCACCGGTGTGATCAATCTCGGGAGCGTGATCTGTACCCCAGCTTTGGCTCTCTAGGCGTACACCATTATTAATAAGTACTATTCGGCTGCTGTGCATCCCTTGGATCACTGGCTTGGAGATGCTACTCCCGGCACTGATGGTGCTCACTCCTGGTATCTGCTCTAGCATCTTGCCGAGCGAGATGGAGGTGCTTTTGTCAAGTGACTTGGTGTCAATGGCGACGGCCTGCTGTAGCACGGAGGTATATCGCTTTTGTCCGGTGACGATAACATCGTCAAGCACCTCATTATCGGGGGTGAGGACAATGGTGATGGTCTCTGAATGAAAGGGGACTACCTCCTCAAAGGTCTTATAGCCCATGAAGCTTACCTTGAACTTAGCTCGGCTTACAGCCGTGGTGAAGGTGAGGGTGCACTCGCCATCAATACCGGTAACTCGTGGGGTGGTGGCTCCCTCGGCACGGACCACAGCCCCTATAACTGGCTCTTTGGTGCCCTGCTCTACCACCACGACGGTGACCGACTTGCGTGGACTACTCTGCTCGGAGGCAGCCTCGAGGGTAAGGGGCGCAAGAAGGAGAAATAACCCTAGCATCACACGGAGGTGGTGCTTGAATTTTTGATTGATCATGTAGTTGAACTCTTTTATAAATGATTTGTCTATTGTTTTCTTTAAATTGCAAAGTTACGGGCAATCCAAATCTACTTCTATAGCCTTTAATGGGTATATTTTGCACTCCTTTTTCGTCCACTATGTTGTTGTGTTTTGGACATTGAGGGATGTGTAGTGTGATTTTGTCTGCCGTATTTTCTTTGTTAACTAAATATTGCTTGCCTTTGTGGGTGAAACCTTTCGTGGGTGGTCGCCACTAGTAGCTACCTACTTATAGGTATTGCCTTTCGTGCTTTAACCATTTAATCTGAAATATTGTAGGGTTTACGCATTAGACACAGGGGTTACGCATTAGAAAGTTAAATCGTGTATCAATTAGATAGCTAAGGACCTCGGAGAGGTCCGACGGATCCTAG
>NZ_HF988944.1:0-4346 GCF_000435035.1 Porphyromonas sp. CAG:1061
CAGTCCACGGTATGGCTGGGGTGGCGTGCCCCAACAATCCACCATCGCACCCGAAATAGTGCGGTTTGGGGAAACAATTCTCCCCACACGGCTGTTAATCCAAAAGGAAGTGAATCAACATCTAACACCTAAGGCGAAGGAGGCAACTCCCGCCGACACGATATAATAATATATGAGCGAACATTTTGATGATATAATAGACAAGGTGACGCAGTCCGACTATGAATATGGTTGGACTACCGATGTCGAGACGGAGTATATCCCTAAGGGATTATCCGAGGAGACGATTCGCCTGATTTCAGAAAAGAAGGGAGAGCCCGAGTGGATGCTGGAGCGGCGTCTCGATGCTTATCGCCACTGGCTTACTATGGAGCAACCCGATTGGGCACACCTAGATATCCCTGAGATAGACTTTCAGGAGGTGATCTACTTTGCGCAGCCCAGGGCACGCAAAAGCCATGATGAGGAGATGGATCCTGAGCTAGAGCGTACCTTTGAGAAGCTGGGTATCCCCGTAAATGAGCGTAAAGCGCTTGCTGGCTATGCCGTGGATGCGGTGGTGGATAGCTCCTCAGTAAAGACTACATTCAAGGAGACTCTGGCAGAGAAAGGGATCATCTTCATGTCCTTTAGCGAAGCCCTCAAGGAGTATCCTGAGCTGATCAAAAAGTATCTAGGTACCGTAGTCGGCTATCGCGACAACTTCTTTGCGGCACTCAATGCTGCAGTCTTCTCCGATGGTTCTTTCGTCTATATCCCTAAGGGAGTGCGTTGCCCAATGGAGCTGAGCACCTACTTCCGTATCAATGCGATGAACACCGGTCAGTTTGAGCGTACTTTGATCGTCGCCGACGAGGGGGCTTACGTTAGCTACCTAGAGGGGTGTACCGCCCCCATGCGCGACGATAATCAGTTGCACGCTGCGGTGGTGGAGATCATTGCCGAGACCGATGCCGAGGTGAAGTACTCTACAGTACAAAACTGGTACCCTGGCGATAAGGAGGGTAAGGGAGGTATCTACAACTTCGTTACGAAGCGAGGCATTTGCCGTGGCGACCGCTCCAAGATCTCTTGGACACAGGTAGAGACCGGTTCGGCCATTACCTGGAAATATCCTAGCTGTATTCTACAGGGAGATGACTCGGTGGGGGAGTTTTATTCCGTGGCGGTGACCAATAACTTCCAGCAAGCCGATACCGGCACCAAGATGATACACCTCGGTAAGAATACCCGTAGCCGTATTGTCTCAAAGGGTATCTCGGCAGGCAAAAGCGAGAATAGCTATCGAGGACTGGTCAAGGTGAGTAGCGGTGCACAGAATGCTCGCAACCACTCGCAGTGCGATAGCCTCTTGATAGGGGATAAGTGCGGGGCACATACCTTCCCATATGCCGAGGTGCATAATCCTACTAGTATCATTGAGCACGAGGCGACTACCTCCAAGATTTCAGAGGATCAGCTCTTTTATTGCAATCAAAGGGGCATCCCTAGCGAGGAGGCGGTGGGGCTTATCATCAATGGATATGCCAAGGAGGTGATGAATAACCTGCCGATGGAGTTTGCCGTAGAGGCACAAAAGCTCCTATCGATCTCCCTCGAGGGATCGGTGGGTTAAGTGAAGTGAAGAGGATAATTAAAGTTTGCTAGAAAATAAGAGATATATATGTTACAGATAAAGGATCTACATGCTAGGATTGAGGATAAGACCATTTTGAAGGGGGTCAACCTCACCGTAAATGCTGGAGAAGTACACGCTATAATGGGACCTAATGGAGCAGGGAAGAGTACCCTCTCCAATGTGCTCACGGGTCACCCTCGCTATGAGGTAACTGGTGGTTCGGTGCTCTACAATGGCCACAACCTCCTTGAGATGGAGCCGGAGGAGCGTGCACAGGAGGGCATCTTTATGAGTTTCCAATACCCAGTGGAGATCCCTGGGGTCAGTATGATTAACTTCCTTCGCACCGCAGTGAATTCCAAGAGAGTAGCACGCGGGGAGCACCCTATGAGTGCCTCGGAATTCCTCAAACTGATCAAGGAGAAGCAAAAGCTAGTGGAGCTCAATAGCGAGCTCACAGGACGTGCCGTGAATGTTGGCTTCTCGGGTGGTGAGAAAAAGCGTAACGAGATATTCCAGATGGCTGTGCTACAGCCTGCTCTCTCTATCTTGGATGAGACCGATTCGGGCCTAGACATCGACGCACTGAAGATTGTAGCACACGGAGTCAATACCCTTCGTTCACCCGAGACGGCGGCGATTGTGATTACTCACTACCAGAGGCTACTCGACTTTATCAAGCCCGATATCGTACACGTGCTACTCGATGGCCGTATCGTGAAGACAGGTGGCCCCGAGCTTGCCCTAGAGCTAGAGGAGCGTGGTTATGACTGGATTAGAGAAGAGCAAGAGAAGGAGGCAGAATGAAAAAGAGTAAGAGAAAGGAAGCACAGCTGGCACTCGCTCAGCACTTCCTCAGTCAGTACCAGCCTGCCCCCACACATCCGCTCCTAGAGCGTGATCGTGCAGCCGCTAGGGAGTACCTTCAGGAGCGAGGGCTACCTATCTACCGTGAGGAGGACTACCAGTATTTCAAGGTCGATGAGTGGCTCTCCAAGGAGTGGCAACTCTCTTCCGCCCCACGTCTTACTGAGGCCGAAGCAAAGGCCTATGCTTGCCGACTTACCTATCCCGATGTGGTGCAAGCCTATTTGATTGGTGGCAAAGTGGCACCTTCGGTAGAGGGTCAGGGCTACTTCGCTGGCTCAATCACTGAGTTCGCTAGAAAATATCCTGAGGTGGCTGAGCGATACTACAATCAAATGCCCTCTACCAAAGAGGCACGCCTTACCCAGCTCAATAGCCTCTATAATGAGGACCTATTTGTCTACTATATCCCAGAGGGAGTACACTTGCCCTCCCCTCTGCACCTTATTCATTATCCTTCTTCTTCTAAAGACCAGGGGCAGACACTTACCTTCCCTCGTATCCTTGTGATTGCCGAGGCGGAGAGCGAAGCTACACTGCTTTTCTGCGACCATGGAAAACACGAGGAGGCGACTGGCTATATCGGTGCCATTGAGATCTATGTGGATCGAGGGGCCAAGTTTAGCTACTTCAATATCGAGGAGAGTAGTACCCACAGCCTGCGTGTTATGGAGACCCATATCCAGCAAGCTGAGGATAGTACAGTGATTGTGGATAATGTCACGGTGCAAAACGGAGCAACGCGCAACAACTTCTTTTGCGACCTCATAGGCGAACGAGCCTCTATCGACCTCGATGGTTTGGGCGTGCTTGACGATGCTAAGCGACTAGACAACTGGTGCTTTATACGTCATAGCAGCCCCAATTGCCACTCCGACCAACTCTTTAAGTACACCATGAACGATACCTCTATTGGCTCTTTCTGTGGTCGGATCTACGTTGCTCCTGATGCTCAGAAGACCGAGGCGTATCAAAATAACCGCAACCTCCTTCTTTCAGAGCAGGCAAAGATGTTTTCCAAGCCACAGCTAGAAATCTATGCCGATGATGTGAAGTGTTCGCACGGTATGACCACCGGTGAGCTCAACGAGCAGGCAATCTTCTATATGCGTCAGAGAGGAATCCCATTGATGGAGGCCAAGCTGATGCTCACCGCCGCCTTTATGAGCGACGTGCTAGAAAAGATTAGTTACCTCCCTCTGCGTGAGCGACTAATTAATACCATAGATAAGCGGTATAGAGGCCTACCTGCCTCCTGCCAATAACCGTTTCCCGAAATAGATAATATCCCCGTTGACCCTTATGGATCAGCGGGGATTTTTTATCGGAACTGGCTCATTCAAATCGGAGATATGAGCCTAGTTTGACCTCTCAAGCATATTTTTGGAGGCCACCTTGGATACTCTCTTTCGACCCATCTGTATCGTCTTAGAAATCAAATGGTTATAAGAACGAAAAATGAGATGCAACTAAGCATTTGCTTTGTTGCATCTCGCCGTTTGCTTTGTTGCAACTAACCGATTGCTTAGTTGCATCTCAACTTTTGCTCTCCTCCTACAAGGCGTTTTGAGACTATTTGGAGGACTCCAAATCTTCGCCCCCTTTTGGCTAGAGGGCGTAGCGGATCATGAGGAGGATGGTGACGATGACGAGGGTCCAATTGAGTTGTTTGTATTGGCCGCTGAAGAGCTTCACTAGGGTGAAGCTGATCATACCGAGTGCCATACCCTCTGCGATGTTGTAGGTGAGTACCATGGTGAGCATGGTGATGAAGCAGGGGAGTGCCTCGGAGAGGTCGGAGAGGTTGATATCTCTCACGGAGCTTAGCATCAGTACTCCTACCATCACTAGTGCCCCTGTA
>NZ_HF988944.1:4415-11608 GCF_000435035.1 Porphyromonas sp. CAG:1061
AGAGTGCTAGCACAAAGAGGAGTGCGGTCACTAAGGCGGTGAGCCCTGTTCTACCCCCTTCGGCAATACCGGAGGCACTCTCCACGAAGGTGGTAACAGTAGAGGTACCGAAGAGTGCACCTGTGGAGGTGGCGATGGCATCGGCCATCATTGCCTGCTTGATATTCTTGACATTCCCCTGCTTATCCATCATCTCGGTATTGGCGGCCGCTCCAATGAGAGTGCCCATGGTATTGAATATATCCATAAAGACCAAGGCAAAGATGGTGAGTGCCATATCTGCATTAAAGATCGCGTGGAAGTCGAGCTTTAGGAAGGTAGGCTCTAGTGATTGGGGCATTGAGACCACCGAAAAGCTGGAGGGCACGTGGGTAACCCCCATCGGTATACCGACAATGGTGATGATGATGATGCTGTAGAAGAGAGCCCCTTTGACCCTCAGTACCATCAACACTCCGCTGAGGATGATTCCCATCATAGCGAGGAGGGCGGTAGGGGTGAACTCTCCGAGGGCCACGAACGTGGCGGGGTCGCTCACGATGATTCCCGCATTCTTCAACCCGATAAAGGCGATAAACATTCCGATACCACTGGAGATGGCGAAGCGTAGATTGATAGGGACGCACTTCACGATCTGCTCTCGTATATTGAAGAGCGTGAGGAGGATAAAGATGATACCCTCCACGAAGATCGCTGCCAAGGCGGCTTCCCAACTATAGCCCATCGCTTGTACCAATGTAAAGGCAAAGAAGGCATTGATCCCCATGCTTGGGGCTTGGGCAAATGGGAGCTTTGCCATAAAGGCGATCAAGAGGGTGCCGACTGCCGAAGCGAGTGCAGTGGCGGTGAAGACGGCTCCTCGATCCATCCCAGCGGCACTAAGTATATCTGGATTGACCGCTAGGATATAGCTCATGGTGAGGAAGGTGGTGAGCCCTGCCATCATCTCGGTCTTGAGGTGGTATTTCTTTGGGTCGAAGCCCAACCATTGATAAATTTTTTGCATCTCTGTAGTAACGTCTATGTAGTTATGCTATTTTAATCGGAGTGTTGAAAGATGTGCAGGAGATGCGAGGGGCACCTGCCATAGCTTGGTGAGTGTTACTTCGCCCTTGGGTAGGCGGATCTGTTGCTGGTGCTCGACCCACGTGGTGGGGATCTCTAGCTGAAGGTGTGATGCCTTTGCCCACCGATTATAGAGCTTAATCGTGATTTTGTTCTCCCCTTTTCGGAGAGGCAATAGTAGCTGGAGCGTAGCATTGCCCTCCTCTCGGTGGAGTGCCCCATCGATGTATTCGCCATTGAGGTAAAGGAGGATGCCATCGGTGTAGGTGAGGGTGAGGGGTAGCTCGGTTGCCTTATCTACTGTGATCGCTTGCCGGAATAATCGTCCTGAACTGAAGCCCATAGGAAGCGTGACCCCTTGTCGTAAATCGGCTTGCGATGGGATCCACTCTGGGGTGTCGGCAATAGTCGCCATGCGCCCTCTCTGAGGTGCCTCTTCGAGTGGACCCCATTGGTATGGTGGGGTCGGTATTGTGCTACTCCGTTCGGGCTGTAGGGTTAGGGGCTTGCCATTGAGTAGAATCTCCCTCCCTACCTCCTTGTCGGTATAGGTGAGGGTGTAGCTCTTGGCACGAGGAACGCTCCACTGATATCCTACGATGCTTTGGAAACTAGCATAGTAATCTGCCGAGGAGTGGGCAAATAGCGGTGCCGCATTGAGCGGTGTGAGTGCCCCCTTAGTTACTTCTTGCTTTGGTGCTCTATACTTGGTTTTGTAGAGATGATAGTAGGTGTTGCTGGCGATGAGCTGAGCACCTTTAGGGGCGGGAGTTCCTTTCTTCTGAAAGATATACTTTTGGCTCTTATCGGCACTCAGCGTGGCGAGTTGGTTGGCCGTTGCGGCAGGGTGGGTCTGGTAGATCGCCTCCTTAAAGGGGGCTAGCTCCTCGCCAATCCGCTGGATCACCTCCGCCTCAAAAGGAACGATAGAGCCGTCGCCCTTCGGTCCGATATTGAGTAGGTACTTGCCACCGTAGGCAACCACCTTGAGCAGTGCATCGAGTTTCTCTTGCACCTTCGCCTCTACCGATCCCCTCTCTTGCCACGATCGGTAACCCCAAGTCTCATCAAAGATAGAGGCGGCTGTTTGCCACGGCATCGCCATCAGATAGTCGGGGTATTCATTGTCCGCCATCACGCAGAAGTCGGCGTAGTCATTGCCGAGACGTCCGCTCACCATACAGTCGGGCTGTAGCTGGTGTACGAGGGCATAGAGCTCGGCACTTTGCTCAGTGGTGAGGCTTCCCATATCAAACCAGAGCTCATCTACACGCCCATACTTGGTGAGTAGCTCCCGCACCTGAGCCATATTGTATTGGTGGTGTGGTGGAGTGATGGGGTCGGCATTGTGCGAAGTGAAGGGCACCGCATAGGGGTAGTGCCAATCGATGAGTGAGAAGTAGATGCCGAAGCCGATACCGGCTTGGTGGCACGCCTCTGCTAGCTCGCCAATGAGATCTCTCTTAGCGGGGGTATTCATCACATTGTAGTCGGTGGTCTCGGTATCGAAAAGGCAGAAGCCATCGTGGTGCTTACTGGTCATTACCACACTCCGCATACCGCCCTTTTGTGCCAAAGCGACAATCTCTTGGACATCGAACTTTGCCGCATCAAGTTGTTGAGTGTAGGCTTCATACCAGTCGCTAAAGCCGATGCCAAAGGTGAGGATTTGCTCCGAATAACCTTTCGTGACTGGCTCTCCCTTAAAGACGCCACCAGGGATGGAGTAGAGCCCATAATGTACAAAGAGGGAGTACTTATCGCCGTACCAATCGTTGCTTTGTGCTGAGGCGGTAAGGGTTACTAAAACTGAGAGTAGAAGTTGGTAGAGTCTTTTCATGGTCTTAATGGTTTTTGATGCAGTATCTCCCTCCTGGGAGTGAGTGGATTTGTCCATTCAATTCAAGCTCAAAGAGCATCCCTGAGATGGTTGGCACTTCTTCTCCTAGCTGTAGTGCTAGGTCTTCAAGCGTGAGGTGGTCGGCGGTGCGTAATGCCTTGAGTATTGGGTTGCTCTCCTCCTGCTCTTCTTCAAAGGGAAGCCTTTGGGGCTTGAGTGTGGGGAGGAGCTGGAGCTCGTCTAGGAGCTTATCGGGGGTGGTGATGATACTTGCTTTTTGGTGGGCAACTAGTTTGTTGCACCCTTTTGAGGCAGTGTCAAAGATTCGTCCAGGGGCAACAAGTACCGAGCGGCCGTAGTCAAAGGCGATGTTGGCGGTGATGAGTGAGCCACCCCGCTCGGCACTCTCTACGACTACGGTGCCGAGGGAGAGACCAGCGACAATCCGATTGCGCTGTACAAAGCGTTGGGGAAGAGCACGAGTGCGGTAGGGATACTCGGTGACCACGCCACCACCCGTGGCGATCATCTGCTCGGCGAGATCGCGGTGTGAGCTAGGGTAGAGGGTGTAGTGCCCATGTGCCACCACGCCGATGCTCTTGAGCCCATATTTCAGAGCCGTTTGGTGCGACAGTTTATCCACGCCGTAGGCGAGTCCACTCACGATGGTGATATCGGGGCGTAGTGCAGCAATCCCCTCCATAAGGTATTCGAGCACATCAAGTGAGTAGTGGGTATTGCGTCGGGTGCCGACAAAGCTTATCATCGGGCCTAAGGGGATTTGCCCTTTTACGTAAAGTACCAATGGAGCATCGAAGCACTGAGCCAAGTAGGGCGGGTACTCCTCATCGCCAAAAAAGTAGAGCTTGAGGGGTCGCCCACGCTGTTGCAGCTCCTCCAGTATCTCCAGTTCTTTCTTCGCCAGCTCTGCCCCATTACCCGAAAGTAGCAACTGTGCTAGCTTTGGTCGGATATTGGGGTGCTGCATCAGCTCCGCAGGGGTGGCTGCCATCACCGCTTCTGCCGAACCCATTTCCTCGATAAGGGCTTTGGCGGTGACAGGTCCTATCCCCTCCGTGAGACTAAGCTGTAGGAGAGCCAACTGCTCGGAAGAGAACTGCAGGGAGCTTTCCATTTAAGGCTGGATATTAGCTAGGAGTTGGTCGAAGTATTCGCCTCGTGTCAATTTCCCGTCCTGCACCAGCACAGCCGAGATCTTGCCCACAGCGGCTATCTTTTTATCCGAAAGACGAATGACATCTTGGTCAAAGACGAGCCGCACGCCCTCGCGATGCACATTGAGGCCTACCCAAAAGCGGTCACCACTCTTGAGGGAGACCTTGTAGTCGATCTCCACTCTCGCAACAAAGGCGTCGTAGCCGAGGTCGTGCATCCGTCCGAAGTTATCGCCGAGACTCTCGAGAAATTCGTGCCTCGCATGCTCCATATAGCGCTGGTAGTTGGCGTTATTGACCACTCCTTGGAGGTCGCACTCGTAGTCTCTCACCTTCATCTCTATGAGATAGAGGTACTTCTTATCTGGCAATTGGCTCATAAAAACTTGCTTTTTCCTTTCTCTTCAACCATTCTCATCACATAAAGGCGATCGCCTGGACGCACCTTTTCGGGCACCTTGACGCTAAAGCGTATGCCTTTCTCTGTAATCTCAGGGGCGATGCTATCGGCTACCCGCATCTCATTGGCAGGGAAGAAGACGGCTCCTGTAGTGGGTCCTGTGATGAGGAGCTCCTCGCCCTCTTTGATCAGTCCACTCTCGAGCTCCAACTCTGCTACGCCGAGCTTGGAGAAGTACTTGATCACCCGACCGACATGCGTCTTGACCCTTGTGGCAGAAGAGCCGTACTTGTGTGTCCACTCGCCCAATCGCTGGCCGAGGTAGTAGCCGTCCCAAAAACCACGATTGAAGACAGTGGCGAGTCGCTCGTCCCAATTCCGTATCTTCTCCTCGGTGTAGCTCCCATCGAGGTGGGCTAGGATCGCCTCATTGTAACACTCGCATACCGTCCGTACATACTCGGGTCCTCTGGCACGCCCCTCTATCTTAAAGACACGCACCCCAGCGTCCATCATCTTATTCATAAAGTGGATGGTCTTGAGGTCTTTTGGCGACATAATATATTGGTTCTCAACCTCCAGCTCCATATCACTTGTGGTGTCCTTGACTAGGTAGCTGCGTCGGCAGATCTGATTGCACGCCCCGCGATTGGCACTGCTATTCATCTCGTGCAAGCTGAGATAGCACTTGCCACTTACCGCCATGCAGAGAGCGCCGTGGGCAAACATCTCTATCCGTACCAGTTCGCCCCTTGGCCCTCGGATATCCTCCTCTACAATGGCTTGGTGGATGCGATCCACCTGGTCTAGATTGAGCTCGCGTGCCAACACCACCACGTCGGCAAAGCGGGCGTAGAAGCGGAGTGCCTCCACATTGGTGATATTGAGCTGCGTAGAGAGATGCACCTCTACCCCTTGGTCAAAGGCGTAGCTCATCGCCGCAATATCGCTCGCGATGATGGCCGATATGCCAGCCGCTTTGGCAGAGTCTACAATCTCGTGAAGTAACTCCATATCACCATCGTAGATGATGGTATTGACCGTAAGATAACTCTTCACCCCCTTTTCGTCGCAGAGCTTTACGATCTCCTCCATATCGTGGGTGTCGAAGGTCTTGGCACTCCTTGCCCGCATGTTGAGCCCTTCGATGCCGAAGTAAACGGCATCGGCACCCCCTTGTAGTGCAGCGTGGAGCGACTCCCAGCTGCCTACAGGTGCCATAATCTCAAAGTCTTTGCGACTGAGTCCTTTCTGTATCATCAGAGGATATTGGTCTCCTTGGTAAATTTGATGATCTCATCAATGTAGCCAAAGGCAAGCCCCGTTACGCTATCGGCACAGCCGTAGTAGATAGCAATTCGGCCAGTCTCCGCATCGTGGATCGCTGCACAAGGGAAGGTAACATTAGGCACATCGCCCATGCACTCATATTGCTCAAGGGGGCTGATCAGATACTCCCCACTGCGGGCAATCATCTTCCATGGCTGCTCCTTATCTAGTAGTGCACTACCAAAGGCATAGACATACCCATTGCAGCTTCTCAACACTCCGTGGTAGATCATTAGCCACCCCTCGCTAGTCTCGATAGGGATAGGTCCGGCACCCACCTTGAGGCATTGCCAAGCACTCACCTCGAAGGGTGCTGGCGCCATTACGTGGCGGTGCTTACCCCAGAAGACCATATCAGGAGACTCGCTATAGAAGATATCGCCGAAAGCGGTATGCCCATTGTCGCTCGGACGAGAGAGCATCGCGTAGTTGCCATTGATCTTACGAGGGAAAAGCACGCCATTCCTATTGAAAGGAAGGTAGGCATTCTCTAGCTGATGGAAGGTCTCAAAGTCCTCCGTCCACGCCACGCCAATCGTAGGTCCATGATAGCCATTGCACCAGGTGACATAATACTTGCCCTCCATCTCTACCACACGTGGGTCGTAGCCATAAACCCACTCACCGATCTCAGGGTCGGGGCAGGTGAATTCGATCTTCTCAGGGCGGATATCCCACTTGATACCATCCTTACTGAAGCCTACGTGCAGACGCATACGGCGGTTCTTGTCATCCACTCTAAATACCCCAGCAAAGCCATCCTTGTATGGCACCACGGCACTATTGAATATGCTATTGCTGTGAGGTGTCTCGTAACGACCGATCACAGGGTTTTGGCTATAGCGCCAGAGCACCTCCTTTGAGCCTTTTGGTCTATCTTCCCATGGCATATTGGGCATCGCAGGCCCTTCAATCTTTATATCCATATCTCTATTGATTCATTAAAAAGTGATTATACTTATATCTCATTGCCCTCGTCATCGTAGGTAAAGGGCACTTTATAGGCACAAATAAGCCCAGGAATGGCTACCACTAGCGCGATGAGGAAAAATAGCTCGTAACCCACACGGTCACTGATAGAGCCACTTACCATGCCAGGGAGCATCACACTTAGATTCATCAGACTAGTACCGATGGCGTAGTGTGCCATCTGGTGTGGTCCACGTGCCACCTGCTGCATCATAAAGAGGTTGAGCCCCACAAAGCCGAAGCCATACCCGAAGTACTCCATTGTGATCCCTATAGTAGTCCACCCGAGCCATTCTGGTTGGAAGTAGGCGAGCAGGAAGTAGACCACAAAAGGGATGTTGAAGATCAAGGCTAGGGAAAAGAGCACCTTACGCAGCCCGAAGTGACTAATGTAATAGCCACTCAGTAGGCTACC
>NZ_HF988945.1:0-12707 GCF_000435035.1 Porphyromonas sp. CAG:1061
GTGAGGAGAAGGTAGGGGTAATCGGCCTGATACTCTGCTGGTAGGGCTTGCTGTAGAGCGAGGGCTGTGACCCACTGCTCTCGCTGATAAAGGAGGGGGCGGAGGGTGAGGAGGGCAGCGGTCTGCCATTCGCTCTCGGGAAGCTGTAGAAGTTGTTCGGTCGCTTTCTGGAGGTGGAGGGTATCGAGCTGCTGTAGTGCCGAGCGGTAGGTGATGTAGGCTTGCTCTTCGGCAGTATTGCCAGTGGGGCTACCGCCTAGCTCGACGGTGGCGGTAAAGCGCTCCCATTGGGAGGGACTTTTGCGGGAAAGGTACTGCAGGGGCGCTTGGGCGGAGGCATCGAGGTGGTGCCACAATCGGGCGGCACGATAGGCGAGAGGGCTCTTGGGTTGTTTCAAGAGTTCCTCTAAGTGGTGAATGGTGTTGAGGGTATCGCCTTGGGCGAGGGCAATGACTGCTTGTGAGGCGGGGTCGGGATTGGACCAAAGGGCGAGCAGGCGACTAGCCTCGGTGGGGTTGTCCATCAGTAGGTGGGCATTAATCAGCTGTAGGGTGTCGGTGGCTCTCTCAAGGAGTGCCAAGCCATCGCCGAGTAGTTGTGCCACTCTTTGGGTGAGGGGGTCATTAGTGGGTAGGCGGTGAAGGAGGTCGGTGAGTGGCTGTTGATAGACCCCTTTTTCGTCGTATAGGTAGAGGGTTTTGGGGGGACGAAGGGTGGGGGAAGAGGCGAGTAATTGTGCCTCTATTTTTGCCACTTCTTGCTTTAGAAAGTAGTGTTGGTTGTAGCTTTTTGCCCTATTCAGCAAGGAGCAGCCCGCTAGTAAGCAAGGGAGGAGGAGTAGGGCGAGGAAGGCTTTGGAACCACGCATCTCAGGCAGTTTTGGGGCGGGGTAGGGCTTTGCAAAGCAGAAAGACTACGGAGAGTAGGATCACCGAGAGCACGCCTGTGGGGAGATTGAGGTAGTAGCTAGCAAAGAGGGCGATGAGCACGGTGACGGTGCTGAGGAGGGTGCTTCCGATGATGAGCCTCTTGAAGCTATGGGTGTAGCGGCTGATGGTCATTTGTGGTAGGGTGAGCATACTCATCACCATCATGATACCCATCACGCGGATGCTGAGGACGATGCCGATACAGATCCACACCATCATGCCGTACTGGTACAAGCGGTGGCGCAGACGGCGTATCTGCATAAATTCGGGGTCGAACGAGGTGTAGAGTAGTGGCCAGTAAAAGAAGCCGAGTAGCAGTGCTGTGACGACTACATAGATGCCAAGTAGCCAAAGCTCTAGTGGAGTAACGAGTAGGATATTGCCAAAGAGGAAGCTACTGAGGCTGGGGGTATACCCTGGGGTGAGGAAGGTGAAGAGGATGCCGAGGGCCATCCCGAGCGACCAGATGGCGGCAATGGCGGAATCTTCGCGGACGGCTCCTTTTCGGCTCAGCCACTCTACCCCTAGCCCGCTGAGGATAGCGGCACCAATGGCGTAGAGGAGTGGGTTTTGCCCCAAGAAGAAGCCTAGCCCGAGTCCCGCAAAGGAGCTGTGGGTGATGCCACCAGAGATGAAGACCATTCGGCGGACTACTACAAAACTGCCCACGATGCCAGTGATCAACCCAGTGAGTAGCACGGCAATGGCAGAGTGGGTGAAAAAGCTGTAGTTGAATAGTTCTAGCATCGTTTACGCCTCTCTATTGAGATGTTGCTCTAGCTGAGTGAGGATGGTCTTGGGAATCGGTAGGCGACGCAGTCGGATGCTCCTTGCCCATGCCGATACCTCCTCTGGGCGGAGGGTTTGGAGTACCTCTTGCCACTCTTGTAGCTCGCCAGGGGTGTAGTCCTCTCCATTGCGCTGGCGGAAGCGGTCTAGCTCCTGATCTTCGAAGTAGACGATGTGGGGCTTCTGCTTTAGCTTGGCATGGAAACATTCTGTACCGCCACAGCAACCGCTGCAGCTATGCTCTGGTGTGTGGCAAGGCTCTTGTGGCACCTTTCCATCGTTGGCTTTGAGCATCTTCCGTAGGTAGTAGATTCCCAGCACTGCTAAGGCAATGAGGAGAACCACTACTATTATCGTTATGACGAGTCCCACCCCTAATGTCATTGTTCCATTCATATCTCCTTTATTTATATAGTGCAAAGTTACAGATATTTTTCCAAGGCGTGGCACCACAGTTTTTGGCATCGTTTGGGGGTCTATAGATAAGGACCCCTCAGCCGAGGTCCTTCTGCCCTATCTGAAAGGAGCTAAATGCGTCTGTTTGTTGGCGTTGTTTTACCCCCACCCCTCTACTTGCAAAACACGAGGAGACTCAACCGCCTTGAGCTGCGATTGAGTCTCCTTTTTCTAGAGCTCGTCCAAGATAGACGAACTTATAAACTCTACTTTGGCAGGTCAAGTGGAGGCTGTCCGACGGCTTGTCGTAACGTATTAACCAGTAAGGCTAAGTCCACATCGCCCATCTGTGCTGCGAGCTTGAGCGGAGTACGAGGTGCTACAGTCTTGCGCAGTATCGGATTGGTCAGATTTCTATACCGATCCGAGAGCGATACAAGCGTATCGATGAGCTCCGGGTAGCGGTCTAGCATCGCCCCCACTTTGGTCTCAGGGGTGATGAGGAGAGGTGTCGTATCAGTCATAATTCAGAAGCGTCCTAGAGCCTTCTAGTTGCCGTAGCTCAGTAATATCTTGAGAGCACTCAACGACCCCTAGATAGTTACCCTCGGGGTCACGCACAGCTGTGTACTCTATATAGATAAATCGCCCACGGAAGTTGCCAATCCAAAACTTAGCACAGCTCTGGCGACCACTCTTGAAGTCGGCAAGGATAGTCTCTACGACATGGACACTTTCGGGCGGATGACACATACGTACATCTCTACCGATGATGGATCTATTGCGAGCGAAGACTCGCTTGGGGCTGTGAGAGTAGAAGCGTACCTTATCGTCTTTGTCCACAAAGGTGATGTCTATTGGGAGGTGGATGAGTAGAGCCTCTAGTTCCGCGACACTAAAAGCACCCGTGGAGAGCCGTATAGCATCATGGCTCTCGTACTGAAAGTGCAGGTTGCTCTACGACATGGACACTTTCAGGCGGATGACACATACGCACATCTCTACCGATGATGGATCTATTGCGTACGAAGACTCGCTTGGGGCTGTGAGAGTAAAAGCGCACCTTATCGTCTTTGTCCACAAAGGTGATGTCTATCGGGAGGTGGATGAGTAGAGCCTCTAGTTCCGCTACGCTAAAGGCACCAGTAGACAGCCGTATAGCATCATGGCTCTCGTACTGAAAGTGCAGGTTGTCCGCCTCCACGTCTGGTTGCCATACAGTCTGCGGGTCATATAGGCAGTATCCAAACTCTGGTGTCTCCTGATAGATGTGATACCACTCAGCCTCTGTCAGTAGGTCCAGTGTCATTGGGAAGAGGATCATCTCCTCTTTGGTGATCATGCTGTCCAGCATCTCCACTGCAGGGTCAAAGGTCTCTACGATGTGGGTCATATAGACAGTATCCAAACTCAGGGGTCTCCTGATAAATGTGATACCACTCAGCCTCCGACAGTAGGTCCAGTGTCATGGGGAAGAGGATCATCTCCTCTTTGGTGATCATACTGTCCAGCATCTCCACTGCAGGGTCAAAGGTCTCTACGATGTGATCTCTCAGAGATGCCGTATCTGAGATCTCTCCAGAGAGTACTGCTATGGCACTCTTGAGTAGCTTCCTAATCTCATCGTGCTTGCCCCACATGACTACAGGAGGTCCAGTCACTCCATGCTGCTCTAAGTATGGGAAGAGCAGGTACTCCTTGCGCAGATAGTGCTTGTCTACATCCATCAGTCGGTTGAAGATAGATCTCAGACTTAGCAAGAGCTCCGAGAGCGGATGCTCGCAATGCTCCCCTTTGATCTCTTTTGCCAAAGCATTGTACTCGGAGACTACCTCCCCTAGGGCTACATTCTCTGCTCTAAAGGTGTCAATGGGATGCCCCGCAGGCACCTCTTTAGCTCCACTCACATCTATAGCTCCCTCTAGGATCTCTGAGTGGTGGTCGCAAAAGATCTGTATCTCATCTGTCGATAGTAGTCCCTGATCTATTAGCTCCTGCTCCACAGCGACGACCTCTTGGTAGGGGATAGTGTGGAGGAGTGTGGAGAGTTGCCGCTTGAGAGCTTCGGGCTGCTCTCCTTGATGTAAGCGCAGGAGTATCTCTTTGAGCATCGTCTTGCGCTCATCTGGCGTGTTATGTAAGAATTCGCTCATATTTCACTGATCGTTTAACGTGAATTTATATTAGTCTAGCAAAGACATGATGGCTATCCCTTAGGCTAGTTGACCACTAGCAAATATACATATTTTGGTCAGATTATAAGAAATATATCCCCCGTAATTTCCGTTTGCTTCGTGAAGCTTTCCGATTTCCTTGGGAGAGATTGAAATCTGCGGAGATCTAAGAGTCGCTATGAAGTGCGGTTGTAGCACCATATTATGATGATTTATTCGTACATTTGTCTTTAACCGCAAGTAATGAATTCACCTTAAAGGAGACAATACATAATGAATGAATTGAGATGCAAGCGAATCTATGAAACTCCAGTTGAAACAGATGGGTTTCGCATTCTTGTGGACAAACTATGGCCGCGAGGGATGAAAAAGGAAAATGCTAAAATAGATTTATGGGCTAAGGAGATCACACCATCAGATGGACTTCGAAGATGGTTTTCCCATACTCCTGAAAAATATGATGAGTTTAAAAAGAGATACAGACAGGAATTGTCAGAGAACTCGGCATCACAAGAGTTTAAAGATTTGTGTGTGCAGAAGTTGCAAGATCACAACGTGACCCTTCTGTATGGCGCAAAAAGCGAGAAATGCAATCATGCTGTTGTTTTGAAAGAGTGGTTGGAAGAACATATACACCAGTAAGAAAAAGTTGATATGTTTGAGATTGCAGGGGCGATTGACTCGCTTGACTCGTTTGACGGCTATCTTACACCCTTCACCCTCCAAAAACGTTTAGGACACTATTGATGAAATAACTATTTTGCGATGAACCCTTTGTACTTATGGGGATAATTCTCTATCTTTGTAATGAATTATATAGACTATCCAACCAAATTCAATACTGACAGTTTATGAAAGATGTAGCTACTATCCTGAAAGAGACCAAAAAGGCGATGAGCGAGACCATCGACTTCCTAGATGACAAATTGGCTAAGATACGTGCCGGCAAAGCGAATCCCAAATTGCTTGATGATATCCGTGTCAATTATTATGGCAATCCTACCCCACTCAATAATGTGGCGAATGTATCGGTGCCAGATGCTAAGACGATCATCATCACCCCTTGGGAGAAGAATATCATCCGCGATATTGAGAAGGCGATTATTGATTCCGACCTCGGCATTATGCCTGAGAATAATGGCGACTTGATCCGAATTGGAATGCCACCACTCACCGAGGAGCGTCGTCGCGACCTAGCAAAGCAAGTGAAGGGTGAGGCGGAGCAGGCCAAGGTGAGTGTACGCAACGCTCGCCGTGATGCGATTGATACGCTCAAGAAGCAGGTGAAGGATGGCATGCCTGAGGATGCCTCTAAGTCTGCTGAGGGTGATATCCAGAAGATGCACGACGACTTTATCAAGAAGATTGATCAACTCTTTGCCGCTAAGGAGAAGGAGATAATGACCGTATAACTACGATGCCATGACCGGCTTAGTTATCCAAAATAGAGGGAGTCTGTACCAAGTAAAGGTAGCAGATGTTGAGAGCTATAGCTGCAAGCTGAAGGGGAGTTTCAAGGTGAATGATATCCAGACCACCAACCCTGTGGCGGTGGGTGATGTTGTTGACTTTGAGCTACCCGAAACAATGGAAGAGGCGAAGGGGCAAGAGCATTTGGGGTGGATCACTAAGATCCATCCGCGTACTAATTATATTATCCGACGCTCCTCCAACCTCTCCAAGCAAGCACATATATTAGGTGCTAACCTCAGCCGAGCCCTCCTTTTGGTGACGGTCAATTATCCAGTTACCTCCACTACATTCATTGATCGGTTTTTAGCTACAGCCGAGGCATATCGGGTGGAGGCAGCCCTTGTCTTTAATAAAGCGGATCGCTACAATGACCACGAAGAGCGTAAGCTCAATGAGCTGATGAGGCTCTACGAGGGCTTGGGCTACCGCTGTTTCAAGATATCGGCGAAGCATGGGCAAGGAATGGAGTCACTGAAGGAGTATATCTCCACAGGCATTACTCTGCTTAGTGGGCATTCGGGAGTGGGGAAGTCTACCTTTATCAATGCCCTTGTACCAGGGGCCAATCTCCGCACTCAGGATATCTCCGAGGCACACAATATGGGGGTGCACACCACCACCTTCTCCGAGATGATCCCCTATGGTACTGAGCCCGATACCTATCTCATTGATACTCCTGGCATCAAGGGATTTGGCACGATAGAGTTTGAGCGCGAAGGGGTGAGCCACTACTTCCGAGAGATCTTTGAGCTGGGGAAGCAGTGCCATTTCCACAATTGCACCCACACGCACGAACCTAAGTGTGCCGTCTGTGAGGGGCTCAATAGAGGCACCATCGCACGCTCTAGATACAAGAGCTACCTCAGTATCTTGCAGGATGAGGATGAAGGGAAGTACCGTCTGTAAAGGGGTATAAACTCCTCTTCCAAACAAACCTTCTCCAAATAGTCACGTCTAAGAGTTATGAATAAGTATATTTGGAGTTTACTGGCCCTTGCCTGCTCCTATCTGGGAGCTGTAGCACAGCAGCCGACAAAGGGCGATAGCTACGAGGCACTGGTGATGCGCTACTACGATTACTACGAGGCTCAGAAGCCCGATAGTGCAGAACTGGTGCTCCGCGAAGCACTCACACGCTATCCCGATAAGGAGAGCAACTTTGTGCTCCACGGCAATCTTGCCGAACTTCTTGTGGCAAGGCAAGACACCTTAGCTGCTATTTCCGAACTCACAGAGGCCCTTCGGCTACAGCCCGAGGTGACGCAGCTCCGCTCTCGCCGTGCTGAGTTGTACGAAGGGGTGGCACGGTATCAAGATGCCCTCCTCGACCTCGACCAACTCATTCAGCAGAATCCGGAGTGGGAGATCCCTTTATATAATAGAGCGAGGGTTCGCTCCGAGCTAAGGCTACACAATGGTGCTATCCACGACCTTGAGCAGATACTAAAGCTCAATACCGAGGCCTATCTCCCTCGCATAGCACTCGCCAAGGAGTATCAACTCTCTGGTGACCCGCTTTCGGCGGAGAAGCTACTGACGCACCTGATAGATAAGTTTCCAAAGATCCCCAACGCTTACCGAGCATTGGGTTGGCTGCTATTGGAGCAAGACCGAAAGGCGGAGGCCCTCGATAGGGTACGGCACGTGATACAGGAGCTGAAGGTACCGACAAAGGAGGATTACCTCTTGCGAGGAGCAATCTGGAGCAAGTATGGAGAGGAGAAGGAGGCGGAGGCCGACTTTGAACGAGCAAAGGCACTAGGTGCTACGGATGATGAAATTAAAAAGGTAAGACAATGAAGAGATTAATTAAGTGGTTACTGATCCCCGCACTACTCGTTAGTGCCATCGCAGCGTGGGGCAAGATAGAGAAGACAATGAACCCGACTGAGATAAATATTACCGCTGAGGTACGAGCCCTCAATAGGCTATACACCAATTATGGGCGTGCGCTGACGGAGTACGATAGCTCCAATGACGCCTCTGCCGACACCCTCCTTTGGAGTCCCGAGAAGACGAGGGAGGAGAGCCGGAAGTTGCTCACCCAGTTGCTCCATCAGAGAGAGCTCCTTCGGCTACTTCCTAGCGAAGAGCTTAGCCGTCAGCAGCGTGTAGAGCGGTGGGGTTTTTATCTCGATTCCTCTAAAAATCAATACTACAACCTACTGGAGATACTCAATCAGTTTGTCTCTAGTGACAAGGAGTTAAAGCCTTTGCTCACGAGTGAGCTAGAGGTAGCTCTGCAGAAGGAGTTTTACCCAGAGGCATTCCAGATAGTGCGGTATTTCAATCTCCAACTTGATGAGGTGAAGCTCAAGGAGTGTCGCCCACGGTTTGCCGAGACCGATGAGGGGCATTTGATAGATATGTGGCTCCTTCGCTACCGATTGATACACGAACTAAGGGAGCTGGAGATAAAGCTTTCGGATGACCACGCCACCGAGCTAGATGAACAGTGGACGGCTATGGTAGTTCCTTTTGAAAGGGAGGGAGAGCGACTGTTTACTCAGCTCAAAGGGAGTGCCTACGAGTCGGAAGCCGAGCAAATCTATCAGGAGTATCTAGGTGACCGCTTGGTTGCGATCCGACCCGAGGTGTTGAATACCGCTACTGGCGAGGTGCGTATCAAGGTTTTTGGTATTCTATCAAAGCCGAATAAGTTACAGAGGAGTGGAGGTGTCACCATTGGTGAGCTCCCTAAGGGGATTGTCCGTAAGACCTTCACCGACCGGCTCTCAAAGGTGGCTTTCTACGCTTATTCTCTTGAGGAGGGGCAATACCGCACCCATCTCTCCTACGAACTTCTTAAGGTCTATACTTACGACCTAGAGAATTATTGCAAGCAGATAGAGGTGCTGGACCGTGCCACTGGTGCCCCTGTGCCCAACGTACGGATTGATCTAATGGATGGAGATCGCAAGGTATTTACTACGATGGCGGCCGATAGTGAAGGACGAGCTTTACTCCAGAGCAGACCAAATTATTACTGGGCAGTGGTGAAGGATCCACGGTTGATCACTGAGGAGCAAGTCTATATTAGTGAGCTACCAAGAGCTCAAAAACAGAGGGAGACAAAGGTTACCAGATTCTATACCGACCGCCCTATCTACCGTCGTGGGCAGGAGGTCAAGGTGGGCACCGTCACCGCTAAGTACAAAGGCGATGACCGACACGTTTTGCCCTCTGAGCCTCTTACGATTAAGCTTCAAGCCTATCACAACTTCGACTTGGTTACCCTCGAGACGAAGAAGGTGACCACCAACCAGCACGGTGTGGCGGAGCTCACCTTTACCCTACCAGAGGATCAGGATCTCTCCAACTTCCAGCTCATTTCTAAGTGGGGCAATAAGGGGATTGAGGTGCAGGACTACAAGCGTAGTTACCTCCAGGTCTCTATAGATAGCATCCCCACCGGTTATCTCTATGCCCATCCGATGAAGTTCTATGGGCAAACGACCGACCTCAATGGGCTACCTACGCCAGCTACCGTGGAGCTTCTCTATGGAGGTGATAAGAGGATAAAGGTGACTTCGGGTGTCGATGGTCACTTCCTTATCACCACGCCCGCACTCTCTGAGGAAGAGGATGAGTATGGAGATAGAATTGAGCTATCTGCCTCAGACGCTCTTGGAAATACCGCACGAACCTCTCGTTACCTTGAGCTACTCGATACCGATATGCCCCTGGATGCGGAGTCTCTTATTAATGTGGACACATCCATTAATAAGGAAGAATTCACGCTCTCTACTACCCTCCAGCCCTATAATCATCGGTTGCTCGGAGATATCTCCGACCGCGTTATCTCTGCCTACTTGGTGAATGAGCAGGATACCATTCCGCTAGGCAACCTCCCAGTGAATGGCGAGCAACAGTTCTCCCTTCCTAACCTCCCCAGCGGTGGCTACCACCTACAGCTCCGCACGGTAGATGGGTATGGAGAGGAGCAGCGAGATGAAACCTACCAAAAGTACTATTTCTATAGCTCCAGCGATACTCAGCTACACGATAAGTACCCAATTTGGGCTGAGTTCCTTCCCGATGGGGCACTTCTCTTTGGTTCGAGTAACGATCAACTCATCATCCTTTCTCTTGAAAAAGAGGACAAGACTATCTACAAGGAGTACATCAAGGTGGTAGCCGGCACGCTCTACAAGCACACGCTGCCACAAGTGGGTGCCGAAAGGGTGATGCTACAGTCGCTCCGTAATATGGAGACGAGGGTGAAGCGATTGGACCTACCAAAGGAGGAGGTGGCAAAGGAGAAGGCGAAGCTCGAAGGCTTTGCTTTCGATGAAAGCATTCGCCCAGGCAGTGAGGTGGAAAAGCGGGTCAAGGTGATTGGCAAGTCGGGACAACCGCTTGCCAACTCCCCAGTCATTGCCACTGTTTATGATAAAGCAGTCAAAGATGCTGCTTTGAGTGTAGGGGCAATGCCATGGATTCCTATAGAGAGTGGACTAAGGCTAGAGAATAACTTAGAGGGAGCCGTCTATGGGGCTCGTGCTCCACTTCGTCTGATGGCGGTAACCGAAGCGGCACCAATGGAGATGAGTAAGCAGGCAGCCCTAGATGAAGTGGTGGTTACCTCAGCACCTGAGGAGCCGGCTCTCCGCACCAACTTTGCCGAGACAGCCTACTTCTCGGCACTCCTTGAGACTGATCAAGAGGGCGAGCTACTTCTGAAGTTCAAAGCCCCCGACACGCAGACTAAGTATGTCGCTTACCTCTATGCCTTCAACGACAATCTCACCGAAGAGGTACTGGAAAATACCACCCTAGAAGTCTACTCGCCACTCAGCATAGAGCTTTCCACCCCACGTTACCTTGTGTGGGGCGACCGCCTCGACGGCTCTGCTCAGATACGCAATACTGGTGACCAAAGCTGCGCTACCACCTATGTGATTACCTCTGGTGCCGAATTATTGGCTGAGGGAACGATAGAGGTGCCAGCCCACGAAACGGTTAGCGTCCCCTTTAGCACCACCGCTCCACAAGCAGCAGAACTCCAATTGCAGGCAAAGATCACTTCGGGCGAACTGAGTGACGGACTAGAGCGGGTGATTCCGCTGATCAGTAACCTCTCCACCTACACGGTGGCGCTCCCCATTTCACTCTACAAGGAGTCGCAAGTGACCCTTGCCCCACCTAAGCAAGAGCTCGCTAGCAGTGACCTGATGCTCCAGCTTTACTTTGATCCTATCCAATTGCTTCTAAGCAAATTGGCCATTAGCCATAGGGAGAGCCTCAAGAGCGACCTCTCACTCTTTGGAGAGCTCCACTTCTATAGCGTCTACAGCCGTCTCCATAGTTACCTGAAGTCGAATCCCGAGCTAGCAGTGCGGCTACAGAAGGATGCTAAGGAGCTGAGCTTGATTAAAGGGAAGCCAGCTCACTGGAGCGACCGAATAGCCGACCCTCAGACCTTAGCTAGTTTCTACCAATTCATCACCAACGAAAAGGCACTTACAGAGCGACTAGCTCAGATAGAGAAGAGCATTCAGAGCCATGCCGTCTCGGGTGGAGGCTTCCGCTATAGTCTTAAGACGTTGCACGCCACTCCTTGGCTCACCCATTATATACTAGAGCAATTGGGTGGCTTGGAGGTGACCAATCCAGAGCTACAAAAGAGTCTACAAGCCTCTCTTCCCTACTTGGCTAAGGAGCTACAGAGGGAGGATAGCTACTACGGAGACTTCGTCGCCTTTGCACTCATTGCGCACCAATATAGCTACCCACTGCCCGACTTTGGCGAACCGATGAAAAAGCAAGTGGACGCTCTCCGAAAGGGGTACCAATCTGCCAGCAATAGCACGATGCTACGATTTGCAGAGTACAGTCGGATCTACGACCAACCTGAGGTCTACGCCCAGGTGCGTCAGTTCATCAAGGACCGCAGTGGCTACACGTTTAATGATGATGAGAAGCTCACCCTCATGCTCTTCCTCAATCAAGATGAGCCAGAGGTGAGCCAAGAGGTGGTGAAGTTTGCCTTGCAGGTGAAGCAAAATGCCATTTGGTACGACCAAGCGATCGTGCGGGTGGCACAGCTGATCCTTGACAAGGTGACCCCCACCACCATTAGCGACCGTGCCACACTCACCATCAATGGTGAGCGCTACCAGCTTTCGCCTACGGAGAGAGTGACCGGCACCGTAGCAGTGCGGTACCCCGCCAAGGAGGGGCCACTCACACTCACCTGGAGTGGCATCCAGAGCGATTGTATCTTTGGAGGACTCTCATATCTCGTGACCCAACCGAGTGCTAAGGTCACCCCAACGGGTAAGCGGCTGACGATTAAGAAACAGATCTACGTCCGCAAGGTCGATAGCAACGGGAAAGAAAGCTTTACCCTAGCTACCAACGTCCAGAAGGGCGATAAGCTGATAGTCCGCTACCTCCTTGAGGCAAAGCAAGACCTCAGTCTGGTCACCATACAAGACCCACGCCCAGCTGCGGCGGAGATGGGCTACGACTTTGAAGGCTTCCGATTGGCAGACCGCCTTTGGTTCGACTATAGTCGTCGCGACAATCACGACCGACTATACATCGACTACCTACCACGCGGACGCCATCAGATAGAGCTTGAAGCGGTCGCTACCCAGAGCGGTCACTTCACCTACGGCCCCGCCCAGATCCAGAGCTACTACGCCCCCGAGTATGCCGGTAACTCCTCCGGTGGCTCCCTCGAAGTGGCGAGATAGCATCCCATCACATATATATGATATACGACCCTTGTGGCTGCATGCTTGCAATCACAAGGGTCGTTGGTTTTGGACCCCTCGTAACCCGCCAGTCTTTGGCTCTGGGGGAGGGCGAGTCTTGACTGGGGGGTAGCTGAATGGCACCCTGTCGGGTGCTGTGGAGCTACTTATCGGACAAGTTGAAAAACGATTTTATATCTTGCTATAAATCAGGGTAGTATCCCAAAAAGTGTGTAAGGCAGAA
>NZ_HF988946.1:0-24403 GCF_000435035.1 Porphyromonas sp. CAG:1061
CTTAGTTGCATCTCGCCGATCGCTTAGTTGCATCTCGGCAAACGCTTTTGTATGGTATTGAATTCCAATTGATTGCGAAGGAGGTCTTGACGCCCCTATTTTATTCAAATTTTGAACATTATTTATTAGCTTGAAAAACGGGCTAGTCGAGTGCCCCGTAAGCCACAAACGGATGCCTGCGGATGACCCCTGATAACCGAGGACCCCATAGTAGACACCACCCTCTCCTCTCTTTCGGATGACTATATCTATCTCTCAAATGTTAAATTAATGGGTCAACCCCATTTTTAACTATTAGAATGAATAATTGTTTGAGATACTGCAGAGATCTCGCAGTATCTAATGCTATATTTGCCTCAGAAGAATAAACACATTAAGAGAAGTAGCACTATGATTTCGGGGAACATAACATTTAAATGCGATGAGTGTATGCACAGATTACAACGATGTCAAGGAGCCTCAAGCTATCTCCTAGCATTTCTACTCTCTTGACTGTACAATTTTAGACTAATTAACTGCGGTTTATATGCTATCTTAAATAAGTAATAATATGAGCAAGATTTATGATGAGTTTGTAGCTAGGCTAGGGCGTGATGTAGTGCCTGGTCTTTATGATTATGTTGATAATAACTATACTTTTCTCATTGATATTCCAAGTGAACTAGCAACTCGACTGCGAAGCAGTTTTTATCTTTCCTCAGATGAGGAAATTTTGATGTTCAGAAGTAAATGGAAGACGAAAGGATTTGGTATAGAGGCTTTCATCCAATCTTTTAATAGCTTGGCAGGAGTGTTACTTACTAACAAGCGTTATATCCGTAAATTTGATGTGGACACCAAGGAGGAAGATATGGTTGATTTGGATTGGTATGTTCTTGATCATTTTAGTTGTAAGGATAGAGTTGTTTATACTCATTTTTCTAGTGGTACACAGATTGAGGAAGGAGATATTTTGTGTTCTTATTTTAGGAGTTTCTCGCTACGTACAGAATCTGAAATCAATGAATTTGACGAGAAAGGATATGGGACACTGTTTTGTGACACACTAAATAGTATAATTAAAATTGCAGACAGTGAATCACCAGACAAGGTGTACTATAAATTGATAAATGAGCAAAAGTTTGATGAGGCAAAAAGTCATATGCTTTCAACTATCAACTCAGCAAAACTTATATACAATAAATGGTTTTATCAATATCTTTATGCTTCTTGCTTCTATGAAGAGAGCAAAACGCTGTGCTGTGATAATGATGAACCTGAAGAGCAACGTATAAAAAAAGAATATTTATTGAAGGAAGCGGTAAATGTTTGTAGAAGTCTGCTCCGTGAATTTGAGCGTGAAATAAAAGTAAATGAGAATCTCGTGCAAAGTATATTGTGGTTAAGAGGTCAAGTTTCGTATCTTCTAATACAATGTGTAAACAGCGATCCTTCTATCAGGAATGACGTCGGTTGGACATTCGTTGATGAGCGAAATCATCTTTTCTATGTACTTGAAAATAAGGCTCAGGTTAATGATGCACATAGAATGTTAAATGGTGAGTTGTCATTCAGAGAGCTATTGAAGAAAGAGGGTGCTGAAGAAAATGAATACAAGTCACTAGGTGAGGTTTTAGAGTATGCCGATAGAAACGTGATGTTGTTCGTTAAGAATGAGGCTGAACTTGCAGGAATGGTTGATAATGAGGGAAATATACCTCTTGTGTGTACTCTAAAAGACTATCCTCGTTCTATTCATCTACCTATTGGTCATCCCAAAGCAAATACACTATATTTCGCACATCCTGTTAATTCTGATGTTTACCTTCCTTTTGAAACTGCATACGATGTTTTATTTGTGGAAATGGTAAAAGAGTTTTGCTATCTCTGCCAATGTCTTGGTGCTACAGAAATCAAGTTTGTGATGACTAAGGGTAGTTCTTCAAATGGTCAGTCTGCTATCTTGAATAAACTTGAGCTAGAAGTAGGGCGAAAAGCTCTTGGAGTAAAAGGTTCGTCAGATGAAAATATACTGGAGCAAAATGCTTCAGAGACGAAACGAGAACACGAGATTACATACACTTATGAGCCAACTAGCAATCCATACGTTCCTAATGATTTAGTTTGGCTGAAGAATAATGAGGAGTGGAATAACCTTGTGCGTCAGCGTACGAATGGAGGTAACTTACTTAGCTATACGGAGCGTATTTCATCTCATGACTCTTCAAATATGAGTTCTTCACACAATCGACAGTTAAAGGCTTCGTTTTCAAACTTGATATCTAAAGTGGACCCATCGTATGAGCGGAATGTTGAGCAGACCTTTAGTAATATTGAGGAGAAAGAAATCGTGATATCTGTGAATTTCAAGTCGGTTGACCAATTACAAAAAGTCAATAGAGAAGTGCTAGAGGTGGAGGCACCTATTGTAGAAGCCTCTATTGTTGAGACAGGAGAGCATTCTGATGCGGAAAAAGCTTTTATTGATGAGATTAAGTTTGCTATAGAAGAGGATGGAGCTATTACTTCTCTTCATAAAGTTTTTCTCGAGCAAGTTCGTAGTAAGCTTGGTCTCTCCAAAGAGGTAGCAGATACATTGATTGCAGAATATTCTGATCCTTACACAGAAAATGAAAAGGAATATATGAAGGCTGTCTCGGAATATATCGTTGATGGTGCCATTGCAGAAGAAAGTGATAGACTTCTCGTAAGATTCGCACGATTGCTAGATATCAGTGCAGAGCGAGCATTGGAGCTCCAATCAAAATGTCTAAATGAAAATAATGGCTGATGAAAAAAGTAGAGATGAAGCCAGGTCAAAAGTATTACTACATAGTCTTACGATACATGACTTGGGAAAGCAATATGAATGTGAAGGAGGGGACGGTGCCATCCGAAGCTGATGCTTGGGAAAAGACGATTGAAAATTTGCGGAATAACTTCTTCTTGACTAAAGAAGATGCCGAAAAAGCTCGTGCCCAAATTGAAGAGGTTTTCAAAAGTGCTAGTTTGAAAGTTGCGCAATTCTTAGAAGATGATTAATTGTGTTGTGTATGAATGTAATTTAATATATTGTTTGAGCTATAGGCATTCTTAAGATATGTATTTGTGGCAGATATCTTCTAATGTATGTTGTATTTTTGAGGAATGCTCAATATCTGCTTTGTTTCAAATTTATTCACCTTGAGCAAGTGAGATTAAATTATGTGTTAATATGGAAATATGCTACGAAGTTTCTAATTATGTTGAGAATGGAAGAGTCTTAGCCGCTGCATGTTGGGGGCACTGTTGCACTCATGGTGGTTATGGTAATACAGAATGGTAACCATTAAACGTTGTACTACTATAGACTAGACCATAGCATAAGCAGTCTCTATTAAGTATGTTTGAACAAGGGTTTGTCACCCTTGTTCTTTTTAAAGGATGTTTGTTGTTTTATGATATATGAATATTAAGAGAAGTGTTGATCCTTGTCACCGATTTATATTCCCCTCAAATATAGTTAAGGTTGATTATAAGGGAAAGATATTAGTTATTTCCCCAAATACAGCTAACTGGATTGTATTAGAAAATGATCTACAGTTTGATTTTTTTAAACTATTAGTTCAACACCAATTAGATGAAGCTTTAGCTTTGTATACAGGAGGAATTGATAACGCAAAATATACGGTTACACAGATAGTAGCTCGGGATTTTTGCAATACCGAGACTAAGAGTTGTATTAATGATAGCGTTAAGCAATTGCATTTTTATCTTACTAACAGTTGTAACATGACTTGTCCTCACTGTTATATGTTTTCAGGGAAAAAATCTGAACAGGAATTGAGCAGTGAATGTATTAAGAAGGTTCTAACTAGCTATTCTGAGTACGGGTCATCTGTAACTTTTTCAGGTGGTGAGATCACGATGAGAAAAGATTTGTATGATATTGTTGCTTTTGCATCTAATGAGTGCAAACTAAATGTTAGGCTTATGACTAATGGCGTCTTATGGGATGAGTCTATGATTGATAAATTTAGCCCCATTATTAATTCAGTTCAAATATCTATTGACGGATATTCAGAAGAGTCAAATGCACTTGTGAGAGGAAAGGGAAACTTTAAGAAAGCGATTAATACTCTTATTAGGTTTGCAAGCAATGGGGTACATTCTGAGATTGCAATTACTCCCCCTTTTTCAGTGGTTATTAATCATGAAGAAGATAAGTATGTGGAATTTTGTAAGGAGTTATTCGAGATTCTTCCACATAATAATTTTAGTGTCAAGTTTTCTGAGCAGATCATCGACGGAAGAAGTGTCCATTTGACTCAAGAAGAGCAAATGGAGTATTTTAATTCAGTTTCTCGAATAAAAGCACAGATAGCAGGATATGATATAAGAATCCGATCTTTTGCAAACGCTTTTCGTGATTCAACGATTATGGATAATTGCATGTATGGTGTTTTCTCCATTGACGCAACAGGTCAAGTTTATTTATGTGCACGCGTTCCATCTTTGAAGCCAATATGCAATGTGAAAAATACTCCATTCTCTAGGATTGTTATGCTTTCAAAAAAAGCACAAGATATTTCTAGAATTGATAATTTCAAACCCTGCAATTCTTGTGAATTGATGTATATATGTGGAGGAGGCTGTCGCGTTGATTATTTCCCTGAATTTGCACAGATTACTGATGTGAGTAATTGTAATGTGAAATCCTTTTCTCCTCGTAAATGTACATCTGATTTAAAGGAAAAATTTTATGATTTAATGATTGAAGCTAATCACCTTTTATACAGGTAAGTAAGTGTTCTGTCTTTGTTTTTCATTTTACCATGCGATTTCTTGATAGCTCTGGTACAAGAAGTTGGTGTTGGTCTTTTAATTAAGTTCTACCTTGGTTTTTGTGTGGAAAAACTTTGGTGGGGGCTTTGTGGTGGCGGTAGTTTTTGGTATCTTGCACGAAAGGTAATTCTATCCAATAACCATTTATTTAGAGTTGGAACGTATGGAACAGGGAAAGGCAAAATTGATCGGGACGTTGGCTATAGCAGTGGCGATGATTGTGGCTGTGGCGATTGGAGGACATGCTCTTGTGCATCGTAATGATGGGCCTAAGACACTCAGTGTGAAGGGTGGGGCAGAACAAGACTTCGTTAGTGACTTGGTGGTGTGGAATGTGACGATTCAGAGCCATTCGTCTACTCCATTGGAGGGGCTGAAAGATGTGGAGCGTCAGCAAAAGATATTGGCCAACTTTCTCACCACTCGTAAGGTGCAGGAGAGTGAGGTGGTCTTTGGCCCAGTCTCTTATCGGGAGGATATCACCGGCTACTACGATCCTAAGCAGGAGCGGTATATTGAGATTAAGAATGGCTTTATCGTACAGCAAACTGCTACGGTGACTAGTCAGAGAGTGGATGAGATAGAGAATGTGGTGCGTGAGGTGGGTGAGCTGATTGCCCAGGATGTGACTGCTAACTCTGAGGACCCTCGTTATTACTACACTAAGCTGGCCGACCTGAAGCTACAGATGGTGGCGGCCGCCTCTGAGGATGCTCGTATGAGGGCAAAGCAGATTGCTGATGAGAGCAAGGCACGCCTGGGAGGGTTACGGAAGGCGAGCCTAGGTACTTTCCAGATAATAGGTAAGCACTCTAATGAGGATTATTCGTGGGGTGGTAACTTCAATACCTCTAGCAAGGAGAAGACGGTGAGCATCACGGTCACTGCGGAGTATCTAGTGAAGTAAAGAAAACCCATAAATATCTCAGATCCCTCTACATAAGCATCTATGGATTTATTTCAGGCAGATTATGATCGGATAGCAGAGCTTCGGAAGCTTCTGGAGCGATATGAGCAGGAGTACTATGTGCTGAATGCTCCTACCATTAGTGACCAGGAGTTTGACCTCTTGATGAAGGAGTTGGAGGCGCTGGAGGAGCAATATCCCGACCGTGTGACTCCCGATTCGCCCACACAGCGGGTGGGCAGTGAGTTTTGGAAGGAGGGTAAACTGGGGAGGGTGAGCCAGTCTGAAGGATCTACGTTTAAGCATCGCTACCCGATGCTTTCGCTTGCCAATAGTTACTCGTGGGAGGATACGCTGGACTTCTACCGACGGGTTCATCAATTGGCGGGGAAGGATGCCGACTTGGTGGCGGAGCTGAAGTTCGATGGTACCTCTATCTCTATTATCTATGAAGGGGGAGTCTTGAGCCGGGCTTTGACGCGAGGTGATGGCACAGTAGGCGAGGATGTGACGAGGGCTATCCAAGCGATGGAGTGTGTGCCGAAAAGGCTTGAGGGCGAGCATCTACCTACCTATGTTGAGGTGCGTGGAGAGATCTTACTCCCTTGGGCGGAATTTCAGAGAATCAATAAGGAGCGTGAAGAGGAGGAGCTTCCTCCATTTGCTAACCCTCGAAATGCAGTGGCGGGAACCATTAAGACGAAGGAGCATGTGGAGGCGGTGATCCGTAGTCGTCGCCCAACCGCTTTCTTTTATTACCTACTGAGTGATGATGAGCAGTGGTTGCCCGACCTGCATCACGACCGCTTGGCACTGATGAGGAAGCTGGGGCTCCCTGTGGATGAGCATAGCCAGGTATGCGATTCGCTAGAAGGTCTGAAGGCTTATCTGGACTATTGGGACACCCATAGGCATCAACTACCAGTGGCAACTGATGGGGTAGTGGTGAAGGTGGATAGCTATGCGCTGCACGCTCTTTTGGGCACCACGGCGAAGTCGCCCCGTTGGGCGATGGCCTATAAGTTTTCGGCTGAGAAGGCGTTGACGCGACTAGAATCGGTCAGCTATCAGGTGGCACGGACGGGGGTGATGACGCCTGTGGCGAATCTGGAGCCGATAGAGCTCTCTGGGACTACTGTTTCGAGGGCTACGCTCCATAATGCAGATATCATTAGTGAACTAGATCTGCACATTGGGGACTTGGTGATGGTGGAGAAGGGGGGTGAGATTATCCCGAAAATCACCTCGGTGAGGTACGACCTTAGGGATGAGAAGACGGGTGCTGCGGTGACGATGCCTAAGGTTTGTCCGGATTGCGGAACTCCACTAGAGCGTGAGGAGGGGTTGAGTGCTACCTTTTGCCCCAATGAGTGGGGCTGTCCGGCTCAGATCGAGGGTAAGATAGAGCATTTCTGTAGCCGTAAGGCGATGGATATCAATATTGGTCCTAAGACCATTCATTTGCTTTGCACTTTGCTGGGGGTGAGGAGCGTGGCGGATTTGTATGACCTTACTGAGGGAGAGCTTCTGAGGTTGCCTAGCTTTAAGGAGCAGAAGGCGACCAATCTACTCAAAAGTATCGAGGCCTCTAAGGCGACCCCCTTTGATCGGGTGCTTTTCGGCCTTGGCATTCGTCAGGTAGGGAGTACGGTGGCAGCACATTTGGCCGATCACTTTCGGTCACTGGAGGCGCTGCGGTCGGCAAGCCGTGAGGAGCTTTTGGAGCTAGAGGATATTGGTCCGGTGATTGCGGAGAATATCCTGAGGTATTTTGTGGAAAGCCACAATGTGGAGACGTTGGAGCGACTGGAGAGGGTGGGGCTACAATTTAGCTTTACGAAAGCGGCTGCTCCTAAGCCAAAGGGTTCGCTACTGGAGGGGATGAGCATTGTGGTGAGTGGCATTTTCCATACCATTACACGTGACGAACTGAAGGAGCTGATTGTGGCGAATGGAGGTAAGAATGTATCGAGTATTAGCGGAAAGACGTCGCTGGTGATCGCTGGGGAGAATATGGGGCCAAGTAAGCGGGAGAAGGCTGAGAAGCTAGGAATTGAGATGATGAGCGAAGAGCAGTTTTTCGCTAAGTATGATGAATTGAAGGGGAGGTAATATAGATGCAGAACTTTGTACACTTACATGTCCACTCTTACTACTCTGTACTGGATGGACAGTCGTCAATAGAGGGGTTGCTGGAGCAGGCAAAGAAGAATGGACAGCCAGGGATTGCCCTTACAGATCACGGGGTAATGCTGGGGATTAAGTCTTTTTGGGACGCCCCTAAATCGATGAAGAAGAAAAAGATCAAGGACCTTACGAAAAAGCTCGAAGGGGCTTCGGAGGAGGAGAAGCCAAGGATCCTTGAGGAGATAAAAGGGTGGGAGGATTGGAACTTTAAGCCCATCATTGGCTGTGAGTGCTATGTGGCAAGGAACGGGCGCCTGAGCAAGAAGGGGAAGCAGGACTTGAGTGGCTATCATCTGATTGTGTTGGCGAAGAATATGCAGGGGTACAAGAACCTCATTAAGATGGTTTCGAGGTCTTCGTCCGAAGGCTTTTATGGTCGTCCTAGGATTGATAAGGAGCTGCTGGAGGAGTATCATGAGGGATTGATTGTGCTGAGTGCTTGTCTCGGTGGAGAGATTCCGCAGTTGATCATGAATGGTCGGCTGGAAGAGGCTAAGCAGGCAGTGCTATGGCACAAGGAGGTCTTTGGGGAGGACTATTATCTAGAGTTGCAGCGACACAAGACCGATAAGCCAAGGGGAAATCAGGAAACTTATGCTCATCAAGTGAAGGTGAACGAGGTTTTGGTGCAACTCTCTAAGGAGACGGGGGTAAAGCTGGTAGCAACCAATGATGTGCACTTTGTACGAGAGGAGGATGGAGAGGCGCACGATAGGCTGATTTGCGTGAGCATGGCAAAGAACTACGAGGATCCTAACCGTCTGACCTATACTAAGCAGGAGTGGCTCAAGAGTACGGAGCAGATGGTGGAGCTATTTGCCGATATCCCTGAGGCGATAGCCAATACCATGGAGATTTTTGATAAGGTTGAGACCTATTCTATTGAGAATAAACCTCTGATGCCACACTTTGAGATCCCAACTGAGTTTGAGAATGATGATGACTACCTCCGTCATCTAGCCTATGAAGGGGCTCATAAAAGGTTTGGTGAGGAGCTGAGTGCTGAGGTGACGGAGCGACTGGACTTTGAACTCTCTACCATTAAGAATATGGGTTTCCCAGGCTACTTCTTGATTGTGCAAGACTTCATTGCCGAAGCTCGCAAACTGGGCGTGGCTGTGGGACCAGGTAGAGGTTCTGCCGCTGGCTCATTGGTATCCTATTGCCTGCGGATTACCGACTTGGATCCACTGAAGTATGACCTGCTTTTTGAGCGTTTCTTAAATCCCGACCGTATCTCTTTGCCTGATATTGATATAGACTTCGATGATGACGGTCGGCAAGATATCCTGAGGTGGGTGACGGAGCATTATGGTAAGGAGCGTGTGGCACATATCGTTACCTATGGTACGATGGCAGCTAAGATGGCCATTAAAGACCTTGGTCGTGTACTAGGATTGCCTCTTTCGGAGACCAATGCACTGGCAAAGATGATCCCTGACCGTATGCCCGAGGGTGGCAAGGTCAATATCAATAATACGCTGAAGCAGATACCAGAGTTTAGGGATGCCTATTACGAAGGTGATCCTCTCAAACATGATGTGATAGAATATGCACGGCAGCTAGAGGGAACCGTGCGTAATACAGGCGTGCATGCTTGTGGTATCATTATCGGTCAGACTGATATTTCGGACGTTGTTCCGACCTTTGTGACCACTGATAAGGATACAGGTGAGGACATTTTGGTGACACAATACGAGGGGAGTGTGATTGAGTCAACCGGCTTGATCAAGATGGACTTTTTGGGTCTTAAGACCCTCTCCATTATTCGTGAGACGCTCAATAATATCAAGCTTCGGCATGGGATAGATCTGGATATTTCTAAGATTCCTCTGGATGATGCCAAGACTTATGAGCTCTTTAGTGTTGGAAAGACTTCGGCTGTATTCCAATTTGAGTCGCCTGGTATGCAGAAGTCACTGATGCAGCTGAAGCCCACTAAATTTGAGGACTTGATTGCTATGGTGGCGCTCTATCGACCGGGTCCTATGGATAATATCCCCTCCTTTATTGCCCGTAAGCATGGTCGGGAACCAATTACTTACGACCTCTCTGTGATGGAGGAGTATCTTGAGGAGACGTATGGTATCACCGTTTATCAGGAGCAGGTGATGCTTCTCTCCCGAAAGATTGCCAACTTTACTAGAGGGCAGTCGGACTCTCTCCGTAAGGCGATGGGTAAGAAGCTAATCGACCAGATGGCTTCGCTGAAGGAGTTATTTATGGAGGGAGGTCAGAAGAATGGTCACCCTGCGGAGATTCTAGAAAAGATTTGGGGCGACTGGCTCAAGTTTGCTTCGTATGCTTTCAATAAGAGCCACGCTGCTTGCTATGCTTGGGTGGCGTATCAAACGGCTTATCTCAAGGCTAATTATCCTGCAGAGTTTATGGCAGGGGTGATGAGCCGAAACCTCAATAACATCACCGAGATTACGAAGTATATCGATGAGAGTAAGAAGATGGGGATTGAGGTCTTCAATCCTGATGTAAACGAATCCAACTTCGCCTTTTCGGTGAATAAGGCTGGGCATATCCGCTTTGGACTGGGTGCTATTAAAGGCTTTAGTAGTTCGGCGGCACGGGAGATTATTGAGGAACGGCGCGAGAATGGACTTTTTGCCGATGTCTATGACTTTTTCGCTCGGGTCGAAGGAAAAGCGACCACTAAGAAGGTCTCTGAAGCATTAGTGCTGAGCGGCGCATTTGACTCTTTCGAGACTTTCACTCGTGAGGATTACTATCAAATGGAGGGCAATAAAGAGGAGACCTTCTTGGATAAGTTGATCAACTATGGCAATAGAACTCAGGAGGAGAAGGCACACTCAATGGGCTCTCTCTTTGGTGATGACCTCTTTCAAGAGATGGCGAAGCCAACGCTCTCGGAGCATGCTCCAGCGTGGAATGATATGGACCGCCTGAATAAGGAGAAGGAATTATTGGGCTTTTATCTCACAGCTTCTCCACTAGACCAGTATGCACTTCCACTGAAGTATAAGTGCAATATTGGAGTGTCAGAACTACGAGACGTGATGGATTATGTGGGGAAGGAGCTGATCTTCGGTGGCATTGTGACTGGGTTCCGTGAGATGATGACCAAGAAGAATACCAAGGCGGGCTTCATTAAGATACAAGACTACAATGGTGAAGGGGAGCTGGCTCTCTTTGGTGACTCCTACCTTAAGTACTCTATGTATGGCCGTGAGGGACTATTTATATTGGTGCGTGCTGAGGCTGAGATGGGCTACTCGGGTGACCGTGCTTTCCTTAAGATCAATAGCATACAACTACTGGAGGAGGTGGCTGATTCACTACTGAGCGATCTGCAGATTACTATCCCCACATGGGCTATTACTGAGCAGTTTTATGAGGATATTATGCCTCCGCTGAATAATTGTAGAGAGACAAAGGGACCTATGTCCATAGGTTTTTATATCTTTGATAGCACTCAAGATGTTTATGTCAATCTAGAGTCGTCGCAGCTCTCAGGAGTATCGGTCTCTACTGAGCTACTAGACAAACTGGCTCTTTATGAAGAGAGTGGGGTTAGTTTTGAATTGAAATGAACTATCTAGGCGAGTGATGTGTTGAATATAGTAGAAGAGAGAATATAAACAGTATAATTTTTAATAGAGATAAGTATTATGGCTTTAACTTTTACAGATGCTAACTTCCAAGAGGAGGTAGCTAAAGGTGGTGCAATGGTGATTGACTTCTGGGCACCTTGGTGTGGTCCATGTCGTATGGTTTCACCTATCATTGATGAACTTGCTGAGGAGTACGGTGATAAGGTACGTATCGGTAAGATGAATGTGGATGAGAATAACGATGTGGTAGCACAGTTCGGAGTTCGCAATATTCCTACAATCCTTTTTGTTAAGGATGGCGAGGTAGTTGACCGTAAGGTAGGTGCCCAAAGCAAGGACTCTTTGAAGCAGTCTATTGAAAAGATCCTATAAGCTATCTGCTTTGTGACAAATAAAGGGGTGCATACGCTTGTATGCACCCCTTTTGATACTATCGCACGAAGGCGATATTATTGATTATCTATTAGCTGGGAAGTAGAAACCGGCAGGATAAGCTACCTTATTTTCGTACTTCTTAACGAGCTTACCAGTGTCGCCAGAGAGATCTAGCTCAAGGATGGCATTCACATCGTTTTCACTCCAATCTTTGATACGAGTGATGTAGACGTGACCTGTGCGTGGGTGTACTCCTAGGCTATTGTAGGTGATAGTTCCTTCAGGATAAAAGCCTTCGCTAGCGACATCGACCATTGCCTTTGTTTCGTTTTTAGCAAAGTTGTGGCGGTAGATGACTGAGCCAGCACCGGCGTAGTAGATGATGTCGTCTTTTGCAGCGATCACTGATGACCTACCCCAGTAGCTATCGCCCATTGCCTTACCTTCTGCACCTGTAATTTCATTTTGCTTAATGATAGAGAGGTCGTCGGAGTTGATTCTGTAAATGGTGCTCTTCTCACCTGCAGGAGCTGCTACAAACACATCTCTACGGCAAGCTTGTGCTATGCCCTTGATGGAAGCATCTAGTGTAAGCTCTTTGGTAACCTTATCTTCGTTCCTATTGATAGAGACTAGTTTCTTGTCTACTGCGGCTACTACTCTATTGTTTAGAGCTACCATTTGCATCTCGGAAGCACCGTCAGTGCCCTCTACCTTGGTGAGTTTGCCATTCACGAGGTCTAGACGATGGATCGCCTTTGCGTCACGAATAAAAATATTGTGTAGGTCGAGAATGGCGATGTGTGAAGGCTTTTCTAGATCTGAGATGAGTTCTGAGTAATCCTTATCTATGCTATAATCAGCAGTTTTTAGAGAAACCAATCGACCTTTGTGCGTTCCTTCTATTGGATCCTTGGCAATAACGTAGGTATAATCACTGAAGAAAGCGAGATCTTGTGCTGTGCCTCCTAGGTTTGATTTATCAACCTTAGACTGGTAGCCGCCTTCTGCATTAATGACGTCAAGGAAGCCAGTCTCTTTATTGTATACTCCTTCGTTGAGGACAAATACACGAGCATCATTTTTGCTCTTTTGTGAGTCTGGAGTCTTGTCAGAATCGGAGATACAGCTAAATAGCGCTAAGCTACTTAGTAGCGTGAGTAGTAGTAAATTAAGCCTTTTCATTGTTCTGTTGTTTATAAATTAATGAATACTTATTTATCTGGTATAGTAGCGGCAGTAAAGGTGGTGCTGAGTAGTTCTCCCTTCATTGAGCCATTGTTTAATGGGCTCCAGGATATTCCGTGCCAGCTGCCATCTATTAGTAGCGTATTCCAAATACCAGTGCTGGAGTAGCCAAATGGGTTGAGACGTCTTTCTTTGTGAAAGTAAGACCAATAACCAATTTTGTAAAAACCTGTCTGCCATCTAGCGGTAGGGTCGCTGATGGTGAAATGGTCCGCAGCATCGTCCTTCTTTGGATCAAAGTCCACGATATGAACCCCTTGGCTCTTGAGTGTGAGGACCTTTTCTTTGTATCTTATCTCATAGGGACTAGTACCAATGATAGGACGATAAGCAATGCTGAATAAACAAGTGCCACTTTTCATACCTTCACCGATAGCAATCAGTAGTCTAGGATCTTGATTAGCAATCTCCTCTAGCATTTCACCTGTACTCTTCTTCCCATCAAAATGATAGCCCCATACAAGTGCTTCGGGTTGTTTTCCATCGTGCCAATCAATCACTAGTGCTACCTTTTTGCTTCCTGTGCCAATCCAATACTTGATATCTCTGAATGCGAAGTAAGGATCTCCGCCACCGGAGCTATTTGCTGGGTCGTAATTAAAAAGCTGTCTACTAAGTGAGATCTTATCCGCAGTCTCAAGGCCAATGGCCATTTCGTCGCTGAAAGGAACGGCGTTACTTTCAATGTCGTTGGCAGTGATATGAACCTTGGTCTCTTTGTTTGCCTCTGGAAGCCAAAGTAGGATCTTTTGACTTTTCTTCGGTTGTAGCTCTTGGACGTTGAAACTGAGTGGCAGGGAAGAGAGACTCTTTTCTCCTTTTAATTTGCCCTCTACATAATCATAAGTGGAACCTTCCCATAGCCAAGGTGTATCGGAAGTGAGCTGCAGCTCCTTTGGTGCCGTAAGTGGTTGATCAGACTGATTGGATAGCTCAATAATAGAGAAGTGCCCAAGCGTGGAGAGCTGTAAGGATTGTTTGCCTGATGACCTGTGTAGAGTCGTCTCTGGTAGATAGATTGGTGGGTTAATGCCCTTCTCGCGAAGATTGAAGGAGGGGTTCTTGTCATTATCTTGTAGTGGCGCTTGATAGGCTAGTAGAGAAGGGGTCGAATGGTCGCCCTTTCTTTTCACCTCCCCCCGAATGGTTAGCCGTGTGGTACGCATATCCTCAGGTAGGGTGATGGAAAGAGTCGCTTTCAGTCCATCAGAATGGCGGGTGGGGGTCAGTTCTTGGAGGGTGATGCTTTTGCCACCGCTGAGAATTTCTAGCGTAACTAGATCATCTTCTTGCCAGAAGTAGCTTAAGTTTTTGCTTATCTCTTGGCCGGAGAACATTGCTGGCATGGAGAGTTCTAATTCAAGTTCTCCAGTATCAGGGGTAGACTTTTCACCCTTACATGCTGTTAGGAGCAACGATAGTAGGGCTAGTAGGTAAATGATAGTTTTCTTCATGATTAAAACCTTATTTGTAGTGAGCCAAGTACTGTGCGTCGGGGCATTGGGTAGTACTTGGTCGATTCGTAGTAAGTGTTGAATAGGTTGTCTATCCTTATTTGCGGGGTGATAGCGTACTTTCCGATGGTATAATGATATCCGAGGAGTAGGTGGGATACATTGTAGGGTCGGGTGAAGTAGCTTTGGTCGGTGGTAATGTATCGTACACCGACATAAGAGGTCTGTAGGTTGAGAAAGCAGCGTGCATAATCGAGTGTGAAGCGGAGGCTCCACTTCTGGCGAGGCACGTAGGGAAGTTGGTGGAGGAGAGCACCATCATCATTATGTTGCTTGGTGCGAGTAAAGGCACGGGTAAAAGCGTAACTCCAAGAGAGAGAACTTCGGACCTTCTCGCCAGTGTAGGCTACTTTGAGGAGCAGGTCCGTGCCGTAAGAGCGCGTGTCTCTCTTATTTTGTGGTCGCCAAAGCCATTGATTGTGGCTCTGACCTGACCGTACCGTTTCGTCTACTGGTAGCCAGAGGATCCAATCGTCTATATCCATAAAGTAGCCAGTTGCCTCAGCTGAGAAGTCTATTGGGGCTTTGAAAGGGTGGATCTTGAATAGTAGAGTGGCATCATAAGTGTATCCTTTTTCAGGACGAAGGTGGGGATTGCCCCCCGGGTGCCAGTACAATTCATTGAGAGTGGGCTGTCGGTAGTTGTAGGAGAAGGAAGAGCGTAGATGAAGCATCTCGGGGAGTATCGTAGCGGATGCTCCTAGGGAGTAGGTGAGGACAGGGCGGCGCCAATCTATACTCTCAATCATCAATCGACCATCGGTAATTAGCCACTCAATAGGCTTATAGCGGAGTGCGTGGTGCCATGCGAGCATATCTCTCGTGGCACCTGCGATGGGATCCTCTTCTCTGCTATCCTCTGCTTTGGCACGGTCGTGCCGGTAGGTGAGGGTGGTATTGTAAAGCCACTTTGGGCTAAATGAATGGCTAAAGTCAATGCTGGAGTGTACAGTCCGTGAGCCATTGAGGTTATTGGTCGGTGGAAAGTAGTCGTTATCGAACCACCGATGATACTTCATACCATACTGGATGTAGGCTATCTTGCCCTCCAGTTTACTAGCTCCAAAGTAGCCATTGTATCCTATATATGCTCTTAGGTTTTGCTCCTCTTGACGCTCGTGAACTGTGGTTTCAATACCTAGTGGCTGCGGTAGCATTCGATTGCCACGTTGATACCAAAGTGCAGAGGAGAGAAAGGCTTGATCGCCTAAGCGGAAGTGTAGTTCCTGCATAGCCGAGAGTATTGAGAAGCTTGCATCTTGTCGACGTTCCTTGAAGGCATCAAGGCCTGAGACTTTATTGATGTATTGATAGTCATTATCGGAGTGCTGGTAGTAGGCTCTGCTTTTACCAGAAAATCGACGGGTGCCGTACCGGGCATACCCTTTGGCAGTGTAGGTGTTGTATGAGCCATACTCGGCACCAAGGTCAAAGTGAGAAGCTCCGTCCCAATAGGGGAGGTTATTGATGTTGACGCTTCCGCCAACCGCTCCTGAACCACTCTTAATATCGTTGGCACCATGATAGAGGGCTACCTGGTCGGCAAAGAAGACTGGCATCTGGGAAAAGTCGAATATCCCTGCCATCACAGGGGTGATATTGATACCATTCCAATTAACTCTTGTCTGAGCTGCACTGGCCCCACGAAAGGAGGCGGTAGCATTGGCACCAAGTCCTTGGCTCTTGACGCTGATAGAGGTGTTTTCGGCAAGTAACTCCGCCATATTTCTAGAGCTATTGATCTGTAGTAGCTCAATAGGTATTTGCTCTATTTTAGCTCCTGTATTAACTTCGGAACGGGTGGTAATGGATTTGGAGACCACAAATAGCGTATCTAATACGGTGGTCTGCTCTTGTGCGTAAGAGACTATGGCGCCAGCACAAAAGGTAAGTACGATGCTAAGAATTCGCTTCATTGCCAACCTCCTTTCGGTGGAAAGAATATGCGATTGGGGTATACACCAACCTTATAACTTCGTACTTCACCACCATCTTTGGGAAACTGACGAATATACCCACGCTGTGCGGAGTAATCGAGGCAGTCGCAGATAAAGACATCTCCATCGGGGGAGACATTCATGCCATACATCATCTTAACTCCAGGGAGCTCGAGATATTTGGAGACTTTGTGACTGTCTACATCAATGGTGAATAGGGTCTGTAGAGGTTGCCCCTCTTTCGACTGAGTGTAAAGATTGATATAGATATATTGCCCAGTGGGGTCTATATCTACACGATTGTTTTTGGGCATACCGATGATATCGCCCTCCTGAGGCTCTGAGCGATCAAAGGGTAGTACCACCTCAGCTACGATCGTTTCACTCTGAGAGTCGATAGCCGATAGCTTTACTCCATTGGGCAGAAGGCTAGTGCACCACACTCTTTGGCGGTGGTCAACTAGCAACTGGCAACCACCAAGCTCCCATGGAATATCTAGCCCATCTATAAGTCGCATATTGGGTATCCATAGCTTTTCGGCATCTAAAATGGCAATTCCTCGATTGAGGTAGGCGCCAAATACCTTGTTTCTGACTGTAACCATCTGCTCTATACCTGAACTTGCAGTGGGGAGTGAGATATACTCTAGTACCTCATAGGGTGGGGTGGTGCTGATCTTCACTAGCTGACCGTACAGGTCACTAACCAGTGCGGTATTATTGGTCAGGGGAGTGATGTAACGTGGTGAGCCACTTTGGCTATATCGTAGGGAAGCAACGGACTTAAAGGTGGTGGGGTCTAGCACTTCTATACGTCGACTGTTATTAATGGCTACGAAAAGCTTGCCATTGATGAGGGTGATGCTTTGGGCAACATCACCAAGTGGTCGCTGATTGATTGGCTCAAAGACATCCCAGTAAATGGTACCATCCTTATAGACAGCGGAGAGTGCTGCCGTATTGGTGGTGAAAAGCCCTTCATTGACTACTAGAAACTGGAGTGGGTTATCCTTTGAGAGCTGGATAGAAGGTAGCTCTGGTACTCTATCGCATGCCAATGCAAGTAGCGAGATGAGCAATACTATTAATCGATAGCACTTAGACATAATTGTCTTTGATATTTGCCGTGACAAGTGGGGTTAATAAGTGGATCTAATAAGGAATAACTAATCGCTGACCGGGCCGTATGTTATTTCCGCGAATGTTATTGGCTCGCCTTATCTTTTGTACGGTGGCTCCTTTATGCTTTTGAGCTATTCCGCTTAGGGTGTCACCTTTCTTTACCGTATAATACCTGACCTTTGGAGAAGCACTACTTTGTTTGGAGCTTCTTTGGCTACTACCTTTGGAGCCGTTGATGGAGAGCTTTTGCCCAACCCTTAGGCTGTTACTAGAGAGGTTATTCCACGCTTTGATATCATTTATTGTGACCCCGTATTTAGAGGCTATCTTGGAGAGCGTCTCACCTCGCCTTACGATATGGGTGATCGCTTGGGCAGCGGTATCATTGCTAGACTCCTTAAGCTCTGCGGTACTCTGCTCCGACTGTCGCTTGGCGAGTAGCTGATCCTTTTGTATACTAAAAGCAGTAGCATCGGCAGTGGGTAATCTAAGTATCTGTGTACCGTTATTACCGGGGATAATCCTCTTTTTATACATTGGGTTGAGATCCTCAATCACCTTCATATCCACTCCGCTGGCATGCTGTATCTCATCGAAGCTGAGTCGGAAGTTAATATGTACGGTATCGGTGGCGAGAGGGACATTGACTATATTGGGTCGGATATCGTGCTCATCGTAGTGCTCCATAGCATAGAAAGCAGCAATGAAGAAGGGCACGTATGATCGGGTCTCACGAGGTAGGTATTGATAAATCTGCCAGAAATCGGTCTTACCTCCTGAGCGGCGGATAGCTTTATTGACATTCCCTGGACCACAATTATAGGCGGCAATGGAGAGCATCCAATCGCCGTATAGAGCATACATATCCTGAAAGTAGCGTGCCATTGCTTCGGAGCTCTTGTAGGGGTCGCATCGTTCGTCGACCATGCTATCGATATGAAGTCCGTAAGCCTTGCCCGTGGGGAGCATAAACTGCCAAAGCCCCGTAGCTCCAGCCCTACTGACAGCAGTTGGGTTGAGGGCACTCTCTACGATGGCGAGGTATTTTAGCTCTAAAGGCATTCCATACTTATCCAAGGCCGACTCTATGATGGGGAAGTAGTAGGTGGCCTTAGCAAGCATTAGGCTGAGCAGGCGACTTCGCTTATTGACATAGAGCTCAATGGCTTCGCGAACTATGGGATTGTATGTGAGGGGAATGGCACTCTCCATAGCGTGTAGACGACTGCGATAGAGTTGATCTAGTGTCCGAGTACTTTGGGTATTGGGCTTATCTCTCTTGGAGAGATTGTAATATTCTTTATATCTACGATTGAATAGTGAATCAAGGCTCATCTCAAAGCTTTCGGGAAGTCGGCCAAGATCCTCTATGTTTACCTCCTCCCCATTATTGGGCTCTTGACTGAAAAGTGCAGTGCAAAAACCAAGTAATAGGGTAGCTGTAAGAAGAAGTCTATTCATCGTCATATGTCTAAAATGCTTAGAATGTAAGTGCTAATTGCACGCCTATCCCGCTGTCGGGCGTTTGTGGGGTGGAGGGGATATAGGCTGGGGCATAGGAAAGGGTGAGATTAGGCGAAATATCGAAGCTATATAGCTCAGCATCAACATAGGCATCAATCATAAATAGGGCATAGATACCTACAGTAATGATGATGCTGAGATCGCGATTGCGTCGATAGAAGTCACGACCTCTCCTAAGTTGTTCGTGAAAGCCTGTATTATTGACATAGCTCTTGGGGTCTGCACCGTAGGGGATAAAGTCTTTCCAACTTTGATGCTCCATAGGTGTGGAGCTCTTGATGTCCCTAAATGCAGTTGCGTAATCAAGGAGGTTATTATTATTCCAAGAGATAGCATAGTAGCAAGCCGTATAGGCACCAATTACTATAGGGAGTTTCCAATATACTCGGTTGTACACTTGTCCACCACCAGGGATGATGCTAAATAGTACGGCTTTTGTGGAATTGGGTTGAAAGCTCTTGACCTCTTTACTCTTTTTATTTGGCACTACCTCTTCTACTACCTTGTCTCTAGTGGCACTTTGAACGACGGAGTCGGGAGGTATGCTATCAGTTGGCACAAGGGCTGCTTTGGCCGATAGCGATAGTGCCAGCCAAAAGAGTGCTAGCAATGAGATTTGCTGAACTCTCCTCATAGTCGGTCTAGCAGTGCAAGAATATGCTCAAGCTGGTCATTGGATTCAAATGGGATATTTATTTTCCCCTTGCCCTGCTCACTGAGCGTCATGGTCACCTTGGTCCCAAAGAGACTTCTGAAGCGATTGGTGAGTAGCTCTACCTCTTCGCTATTAGTGGGTTTCCTTCTGCCGTTGTTGGAGGAGCGTGGTTTATTGGGTATCTCTTCCTCTGGCTCATTGTAGTCCTTGACCATCTGCTCTAGGCTACGTACTGAGATGTGGTCTGCGATTACTTGCTCGTAGAAAGCTAGTTGCACCTCAGGATCGTCGATGCCTAGAAGAGAACGGGCATGCCCCATAGAGACTTTGTTATCCTTTAAGCCCATTTGTATCTCTGCAGGGAGCTTTAAGAGCCGGATGTAGTTGGAAATAGTGGCTCTCTTCTTGCCCACTCTATTGCTCAGCTCTTCCTGTGTAAGGTCGTAGCCTTCGATCAGCTTCTTAAAGGCGAGTGCTACTTCGATGGCGTTGAGGTCTTGGCGCTGAATATTTTCAATCAGAGCCATTTCCATAATCTGCTCATCTTCAGCGGTGCGTATATAGGCAGGGATGCGCTCGAGCCCAGCTATCTTAGCTGCTCTATACCGGCGCTCTCCACTGATGATACGGTACTTCCCTATATCATCAGTGAGTGCATGCACGGTGATTGGCTGAATAATACCTAGGTGCCTAATAGACTGTGCTAGCTCCTCAAGGGCTTCAGGGTCAAACTCCTCTCTCGGTTGCTCGGGATTAGGTATGATATCCTCAAGATTTATTTCATTAAAGGAGGAAGAGCCCTGCACATCCACATCACTGAGTGTTGGTGTGATCAGAGCATCTAGTCCCCTGCCAAGGCTATTTTTCTTATTGATGTTTTTGCTCATAATTGTTTGTTCTTCTCCAGAAGCTCGCGAGCTAGTTGAAGGTAATTTTGACTGCCACGAGAGTCGATATCAAAGTCTAGCACCGACTGCCCGAAGCTAGGAGCTTCACTAAGTCTCACGTTACGATGTATGACACTGGAGAATACTAAGCTCTTAAAGTGTTTCTTAACCTCCTCGTACACTTGATTGGAGTGTCGAGTACGGGCATCATACATGGTCATAAGGAAGCCCTCAATATCTATCTTTGGATTGATTCTTCGCTTAACTACCTGCAAGGTGCTCAATAGCTTGCTGATCCCCTCCAGTGCAAAGTATTCACACTGTACAGGTATGATTACAGAGTCTGCTGCAGCCAAGACCGATACCGTGATGAGTCCTAAGCTTGGAGAACAATCGATAAATATAAAGTCATAATCGTCTCGAAGCTGATCCGTAATCTTACGCATTACGAACTCACGGTCAGGGACAGAGACTAGCTCTACTTCTGCCCCAGAGAGATCGCTATGAGAGGGAAGTATCATGAGCCCTTCCACGGAGGTCTCCACAAGACACTCACGAGGATTGGCTTCGCCTAGCATACAATTATAGACAGTCTTATCGGGTGATAGAGGCGTTGCTCCCAAGCCACTTGTTGCATTGGCTTGAGGGTCGGCATCAATGATAAGCACCTTCTTCTCCAAGGCCACAAGTGATGCTGCGAGATTAATCGTCGTTGTTGTTTTACCTACACCACCTTTTTGATTAGATATTGCTATTACCTTTCCCATCTATTGCTCTATGAAGTCAACTTTTTCACACTAGCAAAGGTAATCAATTATCTATTATTCCCCAAAAAGCTAATAAAAGAGCTGGGGAAGGAGGTTTTAGGGGTAGCGGATCGGTAGCTACACTGCTCAGCGCTTACAATGTGGGCAAATGCCTTTGAGTATGAGGGTGTATCCATCTACTTGGAAATCCTCTGGAATAGCTAGCTGTGTAAGATCCAAGGTGATGCCCTCTAGGCAAATTGTCTCGGCACACTTGCGGCAGGTGAAGTGGGCGTGGGTCAAGGGGTGGTCGGCACTCTCTACCTGACTAACGGCATATTTTGCGATGCCACTACCATCCTGTATTTGGTGGATAAGACCTGCTTCGAGAAATAACTGTAGATTGCGAAAGATACTACTTTTATCTACCGTGGGTAGCTCTACCTCTAGGTCGCTAAGGCTCATTGCTACAGTAGCCTCTTCAAGGGCTTGGTAGAGGAGGTACCTTACAGGGGTTACTCTTACCCCAAAGTGACTGAGTAGCTTGGATAGTCTTTCTCGTTCCATAGTCTTTTCTTAATTAAATGGTTTGGCTCTAAAGTAGAGTGCGCGGAGTGAATTGAGTACTGCAAGGAGCGTCACCCCCACATCGGCGAGCACTGCAAGCGTCAGCGACGCAAATCCCATAAGTGCCAAAATCATTACCGCTAGCTTGAAGCCTAGTGCAAAGATAATATTTTGAATCACAATCTTATGGGTATTCCGAGATATTTCTATCCCTTGGACCACTTTGTATGGATCGTTGCCTTGAATGACCACATCTGCAGCCTCTATAGTTGCATCGCTAGCAATACCTCCCATTGCTATACCTATGTGGCTCATAGTCATCACTGGTGCATCATTCAGCCCATCACCCACAAAGGCTACTCGGTCTTTTTCCATCAATTCCTCAACCGCTCTCATCTTGTCATCAGGGAGTAGGGCGCCTCTTGCGTCACTAATCCCTATCTCTTTGGCTGTTGCTTGGACCACTTCTGGTTTGTCGCCCGACAGCATCACCAGTTTCTTTATCCCAAGCTTTTGTAGCTCGTTGATGGTCGACTTACTCTGCTTTTTGATTCGGTCGGAGAGAATTACCGTGGCTTTCACTACACCACCGATAGCAAGTAATACAGCACTTTTCCCCCTTGGCGATAGAGATTCAGGTACCTCAAGTCCCTCCTTGTGCATCATCCGTTCACTTCCCACAAGTAGCTTTTCGCCATCTTGGCTTATTGCTGTCAGCCCCATTCCCGTTACCTCCTCGATATCCTTTACCTGCTTGTGGATACTTTCCGTGGTATGCCTAAGAATAGCTTGTGCCATAGGGTGGCTGCTATGTGCCTCTACTGCTGCTATGTAACCCAATGCTTCCTCACTGCTGATCCCTGAGGTGAGTACTTTCTTTACCTCAAACTCTCCTACTGTGAGGGTGCCGGTCTTATCGAAAACTACTGCTGTAATCCTTCTTAGCTCCTCTAGGTAGAGAGCACCTTTGAATAGTAGCCCATGACGACTGGTAGCACCCATGCCGCTAAAATAGGTCAGAGGAACACTGATGACCAATGCACAAGGACAAGAGATTACCAAGAAGACTAATGCCTTATAGAGCCAATCAGAGAACTCGTATTGGAAGCTAGAAGATGCCAAGCTCCATATCCATGGTGCTAATACTACAAGGAGAGCAAGCCCGAAAATAATTGGGGTATAGACTCTTGCAAATCGACGAATTAGTCGCTCTGTTTCAGGCTTTCGTTCGCTCGCCTCTTCGGTCATCTGAAGGATACGTGCCAATGTGCTATCCTCGTATGGTTTGGTCACTACAATATCTATAGGGCGTGCACTTACGACACTCCCCGCAAGGATTTCTGAGCCTTTTTCTCTCTCCTCAAGCATACTCTCGCCTGTGAGAGCGGAGAGATCCAAGAGGGCTTCTTCTGAGAGAAGTTTCCCATCTAGCGATACCCGCATGCCAGGTATTACCCTCAGGTGGTCGCCTACTTTAGCTTCATTGGCTGGGATCTCTAGGGTCCCTTGATCTAAAATCTTTAAGACGGTTTGACTGCGTACATCGGCAATCTTGGAGATATCGTGGCGTACCTTATGGACAGCTTTATCTTGTAGGTACTCTCCTAGTTGATATAGTAGCATTAGGAGTACCGCCTCTGTCTGTTGGTTAATAAAGAATGCGCCAATGGCTGCAATTGACATCAAGGCACACTCGTTGAAAAAGGAGTGCTCTCTCCTCAATAACTCCCATGCCTCAACCAGCACTGGAATGCCGACCGGACAAAATGCAAGGATATATAGCACATTTTGTAGCCAGCCCTGTGGCCACCAACTCCAGAAGTGCTGACCCGCAATAATGAGCACTAGGATGGCTGCCGATATACAAATTGGCTTCAGACTAACCTCCTCCTCCTCATGTCCGTGATCGTGACTATGACTATCTCCCATAATTCTTGTACCTGTTTGATTGTTATTACTTCCACAAAGATAGACCCTTTTCTCTGCAACCTAGTTGCAGAGTTGATCCTACTATAGCTCTACTGATAAGGTGGCAATAATTCAATTTTACCTGCGAACTTCTTGAGAAAAATAGGGCGTTAAAAGATGTTTTTGTAATAGGTTGATACTCAGTGTCGTATAAAGGCGCTAGTTTAGTTGCAACTAAGCAATCGGTTAGTTGCAACTAAGCATTTGCTTAGATGCATCTAAGCAAATGCTTAGTTGCATCTAATTTTTTGCCTTGATATACCATCGGGTTATGAAGCTCTATAGCTAGGCTCAAAAGAGGCTAATTGGAGAATGGCACTTCGTGCAACATTATCGTGCACTTATTGAGCATTACCATGATACAGAAAAAAATCACCCC
>NZ_HF988946.1:24436-30398 GCF_000435035.1 Porphyromonas sp. CAG:1061
CCTTCCAGGCGTCGAGGTGACTGCAATCATCATTTAAAATCCCAAATGTATCGAATGTCAACCAAGGTCAACACCCGAGCAAGGGCTCTTGCCAACCCTTACTATCGTTGTCCAAACTTGGAGGCGCCTATTTTGCTTTCAAGTTGGCTATATCTTCATACTATATGCTAGTTAGCTTATGCAACACTTGGAGCAATGACCTCTCATTCACTCCCGTTAATTCCCTTTGTTGGCAAATATACACTAAAAATTTCAATTGCAAAGACTTTTGACTTGTAAATTTTCTGTTTCTCTAACATTAAAAGGAATGGCACCCTAAGAATAAACTCTTAAGGTGCCATTTTAGGTCACTTATAATGTGGATTTACCGATAGTCACTCAATTGCTCTTGAAGCTGCTTACGAGCAAAGAATATTCGGCTTTTGATTGTCCCTATTGGGAGATCAAGTTGATCGGCTATCTCCTTATATTTAAAGCCCGAAAGGTAGAGTGAAAATGGGATCTGATACAATTCGTCTAATGCCTCTATTGCTTGATTGATCTCTTTAAGACTTAGCTCGTGATCGGGAGCCCCAAGACCCTCTGTATCTCTTTGGCTACCAATATAGGAGAGGTCGGCAGAGTCATCAATAATATTATTGGTCCGAACGCTTCTGTGGTAGCTATTAATAAAGAGGTTGCGCATCACGGTAAATACCCACCCTTTGAAGTTGGTGTTGGGTCGATACTTGTCTCTATTATCCAGCACCCTGAGCGAGGTCTCTTGCATCAAGTCTTCGGCATTTGTGGGATTAGCGGTTAATGAGAGAGCAAAGCTGTACATATTTGGCTGTAGGCCAACGAGCTCTTTTTCAAAGTCGGCTTGATCCTTTTTGGTTGGTAGTTTATGGTCGTTTATCATTACATATGTATCTGTTTCTGGTCTTTGATTTGCTTTTCAAATATACAAAAACTTCGGCAGATAATCTCCCCTGACATCTCGATTTTCTTTTTCTTAACAAAGAGACTTCTGCCACTATGAACGTCGTACGATAATGGCCTTTCTAAGGTGTAGCCTCTACTTACTTGGGGTGGTGGCTTGGAGTGTCATTAAAAATGAGTACATTTGAGCACTTGATCAATTTGTCATCGTAAATGATACTTATGAAGCTTATAAGGAATTTTAAATGTCTTGCTGTGACTTCAGCGTTATGGCTTTCTTTAGCTCTTGTGGCTTGTGGGGGAGCTGAGAGTAAAAATGAGTCGCTATTCTCTAGTGAGGTAGTGCGTAGTGCCGAAAGTGCACTCTCCGATAAGTTGGCATACTTGGGTATTGAAGCTATTGACTTTGGTGACTCTCTCACTTCAAATGAAAAGGCAGCAATGACTTGGCTCTATGCCTATTCTTATACTCCTGATATATTGGATCATTCCCCTGAGTTTTATCGAGCCAATATCGATGTGGCAATCAAAGCGCGTCAGGAGCTTCCATGGGGAAGTAGCGTGCCACTCGATCAGTGGAGAGCTTTTGTCTTACCACTAAGGGTGAATAATGAAATTCTTGACGACTTTCGCACTACCTACTATGAGGAGCTTAGAGATCTTGTGAAGGATATGACCATGGAGCAGGCAGTGATAGAGCTCAATCACTGGGCTCATCAACACATTACTTATGCTCCTAGTGATGGTCGTACCTCTTCGCCTTTGGCTACTCTTCGAAATGCGCTAGGGCGGTGCGGGGAGCAGAGTACCTTTTTTGTTTCAGTATTGCGTACAGTAGGTATCCCCGCTCGGCAAGTATACACTCCAAGGTGGGCACATACTGATGATAATCACGCTTGGGTCGAGGCGTGGGTAGATGGCGAATGGCACTATTTAGGAGCCAGTGAGCCTGCTCCTGTACTAGACCACGCTTGGTTTGATGCTCCAGTGCTTAGGGCGATGCTCTTGCATACCAGGGCTTTCGGACCGTATGTGGGTAAGGAAGAGTGGCTTGGCGCTGATCTCAATACGACTGAGCTCAACGTCTCTGAGAATTATATCCCTGTAGCTCCAGCGATGGTGACCGTAGTGGATAAAGAGGGAAAGCCACTGGAGGGGGTTAAGGTGACCTTTAGAATTTATAACTATGCCGATCTCTATCCTGCTGTAACTCGCACTACCAATCGATTGGGTGAAGCCTCGGTAGAGCTAGGTTTTGGTGATGTAGTGGTGGTGGCTAGTCGTAGTCCGCAGGAGATGGCGATAGGCAAACTCACTAATAAAGAGGGCGGTGGTACTCTGAAGCTTACTCTAGGTGATTGGAGTGAGGTCCCCTCTGAGATGCATCTGACCATCACACCTCCTATTGAGAGAGTACCCCAAATTGCCGTCACGGAGGAGATGGAGCACATCAACGCTGAGCGAATGGAGGAAAATAATGCCCTTCGCCAATCATATACCGATACCTTCCCTACTGATGAACAGGCAAATTCATTGGCTAAAGAGCTGGGACTTTCTGGCGAAAAAGCAACACAGTTATCACGTCTGTATAAGGAAAGTCGTGGCTATCATAGGGAAATTGCCGACTTCTTGAGATCTTCGGCACAGCAGGGTAAAGTCCAAGAAGCGATGGCGATATTAGCCTCCCTGACCGATAAGGATCTCCATGATGTCAATATTGACGTGCTGAGAGAGACTTTGTCGCGTGATCTCACCTCTGCTCAATGGAGTGATGCCGAACTATTCTCTCCTAGAGTGATGTTGGAGCATCTCTATCCTGTCCAGAAGCAACTCGATGAAGCGATCAAGGAGATAAAGAGTGCTCACCCAGAGTGGAAAACTCTCACTATAGCTCAAAAGGCCAAGACGCTTGCAATGGTAGTTGATGGATTTAAGGTTGATGAGTCATATAATCCGAGGGGAATTGTAATGAGCCCAGCAACTGTGTGGCAGTATAAAGTTGGTGATTTGCGTAGCCTTCAGGTGCTATTGGTGCGTTTGCTTCGTACAGCGGGTATCTCTGCGAAGTACGACACAGCTAATGGTGTGATTCTTTTCAAGGACGAGCAACAGCGTGCAGAGATTTTGCCATTCAAAGAAAAAACTGAAAGTGAAGAGGTCAGTGCCGACTGCCAGCTTCTGCTCTCCTATAAGCCTGAAGGATACCTTAAGACACCTAAGTATGAGACCAACTTTTCAGTAGGCTATGTCGATGATGGGGGACAGCTATCTACTTATGGCTTTGATTGGCAGCTTCCATATGATCAAGTCTCAGGAGCTAAGCTTCTCCATGATAGAAATTACCTTCTTACTGGTACAAGGCTTGCCAATGGTGCGGTATTGATGGCACTGCGAAAACAGGAGTGTGGCAAGGTCGCTCCTCTCCTTTTTGATCGAGATGAAACAGCAATTGGTGTAATAGGAAGCCTTAATGCCGAGTCTCTTTACCACGATCTAACTAGCGATAGCGATAAGTCACTTATTAGTTCTACTGGGCGTGGGTATTATCTCCTTATTTTAGGACGTGCCCATCATGAGCCTACCGATCACATCCTGCGAGATATGCAAGCGATAAAGGGGGCTGATGGAAAGCTTTTGTTGCCTACTGTGGTACTTATCAATGATCCCTCTGCTGAGCTGAAGTCGCTATTACCAGAAGCAATTTGGGGTGAGGATAAATGGGATATAGAGTACGACTTCGTGAAGAGCAACGAGCTATCTGGCAGGTTGGATAAACCAGTGGTGATCATTGCAGATACATTCAATAGAGTGGTATTTATCTCCCAAGGTTATACCATCGGTATTGGTGAGAGGGTGGCTCAGATTGTAGAGGAACTCAAGTCAAAGTGACAGAATTATGACGACCGATGGTCATAGTAGTAAGCTAAAGCAAAAGCTCGCGCAAAACCTCTCCACCTGGCAGATACAGGTGATGAATATGGTGATGCTTCCTCATACGGAGCTAGCTGAGCGTGTCAAACAGGAGCTGATCGAAAACCCAGCATTGGAGGAGGGGCATGACTCGGATCCTGATGAGCCTCTTGACAGCCAGTCTGACGAGATGCAATCAGAGGAGGAGATCTCCATGGATGACTATGCAGATGTGGATGACATCCCTGAGACCACTCTGCGTCGCTACTATGAAGGGCAGAAAGGTGCTGATGAGATTCCTTTTGCAGAGGAGCAGAGTCTCCAAGAGTCTCTGAATGAGCAATTACCACTAACCGAATTGAGTGAACGAGATCAGCAAATTGCTAGTTTCCTCGTTGGTAGCCTAGATGATGATGGTTATCTCCGGCGATCACTGCTGGGTATTTCGGACGATTTAGCAATCTACCAGGGTGTAGAAATATCGGAAGCACACCTTATATATATATTGAGTGTAGTGCAGAGTTTGGAGCCTGCAGGGATAGCAGCTCGCTCTCTACAGGAGTGCCTGATGCTACAATTGGAGCGTCGTAAGCCTACCGAAGTGGTGCAACTAGCGCGAAAGCTTGTGAGAGACCACTTTGATGAGTTGACTCACAAGCAGATTGACCGTCTTTCAGAAAGTACTAAAGCAAGTGAGGAGGAGCTAAGGGCAGCTATCCGTTTGATTACTAGTCTCAATCCCAGTCCAGGGCTAGACTTTTCTAGTAAGTTGCAGGATACGCTGATGACGGTGATACCCGACTTTGAGGTTACTGAGCGCGATGGGGAACTTCTGGTGACACTCCATAGTGGTGATATACCCGAGGTAAGAGTAAGCCATGAGTTTGAGGAGCAGCTACAGGAACTTACTCAAAGAGAACCTAAGGGTAAGGAGGAGCGTGAAGCAAGTCGATTTGTTAGGCAGAAGCTTGATGACGCTCGCGGGTTTGTGGAGATGATCAAGCAACGCAATAATACCCTCATTACTACCATGATGGCGATTGTCCGATTGCAGCGCGACTACTTTCTTACGGGTGATGTGGCGTTGCTTAAGCCGATGATTCTTCAGGATGTGGCCGATATAGTAGGGTATGATGTCAGTACCATCTCCAGAGTGACTAGTACCAAGTATGTGCAAACCGATTTCGGGATCATCCCTTTGAAACAACTCTTCTCTGAGGGTATCACCAATGATGACGGAGATGAGGTGACTACGCATTCGGTAAAGCAGTTATTGAAGCAATTGATTGAGGAGGAGGATAAGAATAATCCCCTTTCCGACGAAGCTCTCCGACACAAATTAAAGGAGGAGGGATTTACCGTAGCACGCCGAACAATAGCTAAGTATAGAGATGGTTTGGGCATACCTATTGCGAGATTGAGAAAAGTTTGGTAACTTTGGCGAATAAAAGTTGTAAATCAAAACAAAACTAAAAACAAAAGACGCAGTTATGAATTTTCCAGAGAACTTGAAGTACAGCAAGGATCACGAATGGTTCCTTATAGAAGGCGACAAGGCCACTGTAGGTATCACAGACTTCGCTCAGAGCGAGCTTGGTGAGATCGTATATGTAGATGTGGAGGATAGCGTAGGTGAGGACATCGCAGCGGGTGAGGCTTTTGGCTCAATTGAGGCAGTGAAGACTGTTTCTGACCTTCTTACTCCAGTAGCATTTACTGTAGATGAGTTTAACGAAGAGCTCGAGGACGCTCCTGAGCTTGTGAATAGCGATCCATACGGAAAAGGTTGGATTATTAAGGTGACCCTTGAGGATCCTGATCAGGTTGGTGATCTGATGAGTGCTGAGGAGTACAAGGCACTTATCCAGAAGTAAGAGAGCCCATAGCTCTGTTTACACCCTATTAATATATTAGTAAGAGATGTCTTTACAGCCAAGAGTAAGCATTATTATGGGCAGTACTAGTGACTTGCCTGTAATGCAAAAAGCAATTGACCTACTAGAGCAGATGGAGGTGCCTTATGAGGTACACGCCTTGTCGGCACATAGGACTCCAGAGCAGGTAGAGACTTTTGCTAAGCAAGCTGAGGGGCGTGGTATTAAAGTGATCATCGCTGCAGCTGGTATGGCGG
>NZ_HF988946.1:30420-31086 GCF_000435035.1 Porphyromonas sp. CAG:1061
GGTATGGCGGCCCACCTATGTGGGGTTATTGCAGCTTTCACCACACTCCCAGTGATTGGAGTGCCTATCAAGTCGACCCTTGAGGGGATGGATGCTCTACTTGCTATCGTACAGATGCCTCCTGGAGTGCCTGTGGCAACGGTAGGTATCAATGCTTCTCTTAACGCTGCACTGCTAGCCGTCCAGATGCTATCATTAGCTGATAGTGACTTAGCTAGTAGGTATGCAGCTTACAAAGAGAATCTTAAGCAGAAAATAGTTAAGGCCAATAAGGAGCTCCAAGCTCTAGAAGGGCTTAAGTATAAAACAAATTGAATTGTTCACAAGAACTTATCTTTTATTTATCACAACATTTTTAGAGATTGTATTATGAAGAAGTTATTTATCGCAGCAGCTGCTGTTGCCGCTGCTCTCGCTTTCACTTCATGCAAGTCTGAGTCTAACAATAACGACCAGCAACAACAAGCTGAAGAGGCTATCGAGACTGTTCAGGAAGGTGTTGAACAAGGTGCTGACCAAGTGGTTGATACTCTTGATTCCCTTAAGAACGAGGTAAAGGAAGGCGCTGAGGCTGCTGAGCAAGTGATGGAAGGTGCTGCTGAGAATGCACCTGCAAAGTAAATTGAGATTGTGACTTGCGGTGTTCTGAATACCGTTGTTGTAGTC
>NZ_HF988947.1:0-2041 GCF_000435035.1 Porphyromonas sp. CAG:1061
ACAGTAGCAAGAGGTGTTTGCGAAGTGGATCACGAAGGTTTGCTCACAGAAGTAGTGGAGCGGACCTCTATTGCACGTGATGAACAAGGGGAGATCGCCTTTCAGGATGAGTCGGGGCGCCGAGTGGTGCTAGAGGAGCAGACTCCAGTCTCAATGAATATGTGGGGCTTTACCCCTGAGTATTTTGATTACTCCGAGGAGGCCTTTATCCACTTCTTGGAGGCCAACTTGCATAGCGAGAAGGGAGAGTTTTATATCCCTACGGTGGTGAATGACCTCGTGAAGCGTGGAATAGCTAGCTGCAAGGTATTGGATACTTCCGCCACGTGGTTTGGAGTTACCTATGCGGCCGATCGGCCTGATGTGGTAGCCAAACTAGAGCAATTGACCAAGAAGGGGGTCTACCCTTCGCCTTTGCTTAAGAAGTGATGAAAGCTCTGCCTGTGGGGGTAGATATTGTGACAATTTATGGTCCTACCGCTTGTGGCAAAACAGCGGTAGCGTGTCAGTTGGCAGAGATGCTGGGTGGGGTGGTACTGAGTGCCGACTCACGCCAGGTGTATCGTGGCATGGATATTGGCACGGGAAAGGATCTTGCGGAGTATCGCCTGGCAGATGGCTATGAGGTGCCGTATCGGCTGATTGATGTGGCAGAGGCGGGGGAGCGGTATGATCTGCACCGTTATCTACAGGACTTTGATAAGGCGTATGATGAGCTACCTAAGGAGCAACCTAAGATCTTGTGCGGTGGCACGGGGCTCTATATCTCTGCCCTTTATGGTGGGTATCGACTCTCGGAGGTGCCACCCAATAAAGCACTTCGGGCGGAGCTGGAGCAGCTATCTGTGGAGGAGCTAAGGGCGCGATTAAAGACTTTGGGTGGTGCTGAGATGCTGGAGAGCGAGGAGCTAGATGAAGGGGAGGGGGTGAATCCTCGGAGACTGGTGCGTGCTATAGAGCTAAGGGAGGCAGGTGCTACTCTGCCGGCTTCGGATAGTAGCACCCGTAAGCCTCTGCGGGGTCCTATCTTTTGCCTTGACCCTAGTAGAGAGTTGCGGAGGGCGAGAATTTCAGCTCGACTCGAGGCACGCCTTAAGTCGGGTCTAGTGGAGGAGGTGGAGGGGCTTTTGGCTCGGGTGCCTAAGGAGGTGCTCTTGGGCTATGGCTTGGAATACCGCTATGTGACGGAGTATCTGCTTGGTGAGCGAAATTGGGAGGAGATGCATAGGGGGCTGGAGGTGGCGATCCATCAATTTGCCAAACGACAGATGACCTGGGCTAGAGGGTTGGATCGGAGGGGCTTTGAATTGATTTATCTCTCTCCAGCTGAGGATCCTAGGAAGACAGCTGAGGCGATGGTTGTCTCTATTTTTGAAAAGGGGGAGAATGAGATATAGGGAGTAGGGAGCTTTTTTGTTTGAACTGTATTGATAAGTAGTCTTACGAGACAATTGTAGAAAAGTATGGAGGTACGCGTTAGTCGTATTATAAGCGAATACCACGAGTATACGCGAAAAGAGGCGGAGGACTTGATCCGTGAGGGACGTGTGAAGGTCAATGGTGCTTTGTCGGGAATAGGGGATAAAGCAGGAGCGGACGATGAGGTGTCGCTCGATGATGTGATGATCCCGCTAAAGGGGCTCTTCCGGAAGTTTGCAAGGGAGGCTGCTGAGCAGAGGACCGGGGAGCGGTATGGAAAGGGAATGCAGGATGATCCATCTTATCTCGACAACCCTAAGAGTAAGGAGCTACGTAAGGGGCGGAAAGACCATCGCAAGAAACGACGCGGAAAGAATTACGAGGGGGAGGAGTACTAGTGCTAAGGGTAGACTGGACGCGCCACACCTCGCTCAAGATATCGGGGGATATCTGCTATGGAGCGAGTGATATAGAGGTGGCGGAGACCTTTGAAGCAGAAGCGGCAGAGGTGCGGAAGCGACTCTCCGTGGAGCGCTATGATGCGGTGTTTACAAGTCCTTTATCAAGGGCTAGTAAGCTTTGTGAAGCGTGTGGCTTTGGAGCAGATGCGGTGGTGGAGCCC
>NZ_HF988947.1:2101-2379 GCF_000435035.1 Porphyromonas sp. CAG:1061
GAGCATCTGCGATGGGAGGAGATCGATGAGTTGGCGAGAAAGTCTCCAGCTCTTCTCGACGAGGCAGGGCACTTGCTCCCTCCTAATGGCGAGAGTGTAGATGAGCTTTTGGCACGGGTGGCAGACTTTATTTCTGGGCTGAGGTGCAGTGGATACCGCCGTGTGCTGGTCTTTTGCCACGGTGGAGTGATTAATTCGGCTCGCTCCTTACAGGGTTTGCTTAGTCGTGAGCAATTGTTTATTGATGTGCCTCTCTACGGCTCGACTACTTCGCTGGA
>NZ_HF988947.1:2396-3049 GCF_000435035.1 Porphyromonas sp. CAG:1061
CTCGACTACTTCGCTGGAGTATGCAGCCCTAGATGAACGGGCAGTGAAAAATTGATGATAGATTATGTGGATTGAGATAGTTTTAGTGATCGTGGGGGTGGCTCTAATCGTGGCAGGGGCTAACTTTATGACGGATGGTGCCTCGGCAATAGCTAAGCGGCTACATATTCCCCAGATAATCATAGGGCTAACGATTGTGGCCTTCGGAACCTCGGCACCAGAGTTGGTGGTGAGTGTGATCGGAAGTATTGATGGGAGCGGTGGAATCGCTGTGGGGAATGTGATTGGGAGTAACATTTTTAATGTGCTCTGTGTACTGGGGGCTTGTGCTTTGGTACACCCTGTGCCAGTGAAGTTAAATACGCTTCGCTTTGACCTTCCGATTGCACTTGTGGCCTCTATTTTGCTGATGTTGGTGCTCTCGGATATGCCACTAGATGGGATGCCCTCGCTGGTCTCTCGTTCGGAGGCTTTGACATTGCTCCTCTTTGGCCTACTCTTCCTGCTTTATACCATTGTGGTGGGAAAGCAGGGAGATGACGCCTCGGAAACGGAGGAGGAGGGGCGCAACATGCACTGGCTCTTGGCAGTGGTCTATCTTATTGGCGGCTTGGCTGGACTGGTCTATGGGGGCCAGCTCTTTGTGGGGAATG
>NZ_HF988947.1:3067-14081 GCF_000435035.1 Porphyromonas sp. CAG:1061
GTGGGGAATGCTACTAAGATAGCTTCGTCGCTAGGGGTGAGTGAGACGTTGATAGGGCTTACACTGGTGGCGTGGGGAACGTCGTTCCCTGAGCTGGCGACTTCTGTGGTGGCTGCTATGAAGGGAAATACCGATATTGCTGTGGGTAATGTGATTGGAAGTAACCTCTTTAACATCTTCTTTGTGCTGGGAATTGCAGGGACGGTGCGGCCGTTGAGCAATCTGCAGTTTACTTCGCTGGATATTTGGATGCAGCTACTTGCCATGGTGATTGCTTTGGGGGTGGCTCTCTTTTGGGGAAAACGTGAGATTAAGCGTGCCGAGGGGGGGATGATGCTTTTGGTTTTTATCCTTTATAATGTGTGGATTATCTTTAATGCGGTGGGCTAAGTATTGCTTTGGCTGGGGGCTTTGCGTGGTGCTGCTCTCGCTTATTACAGCTTGTAGTTCTGGCTCTCGGGTGGAGAAGCCTATCATCTCGGTGAGTCTACTTCCCGAGAAGTACTTTGTGGAGCGAATTATTGGGGAGCTGGCGGAGGTGCATGTGGTGGTAGCGCGAGGAAGTAACCCCGAGACGTACGACCCCTCTCCCCGGGATATCGCTATGCTTCAAAGCTCACTTGCCTATTTGGCTATTGGTACGTTGCCTTTCGAAGCTCAGTGGGTGGCGGTTTTGCCGAAGGAGGTGCCCTATTTTGATCTCGCAAAGCAGTTGCCAAGGGAGCTCGTAGAGGGCGGCCACGAAGGGCATCAGCACGCCTTGGGCGACCCGCACTATTGGACGTCGCTCTCTGGTGGGGAAGCAATGGCGGAGGCGATTTTGGCGGCGATGCTGGAGCTATTCCCAGAGCATCGGGAGGAGATTGAAGCCAATTATCAGGCAAATGTGGTGCCTGAATTGGAGGCTATTCGGCAATTGGGGAGAGGAATATCTAAAGGTGACAAGGACCTTGCTTTTGTGATCTATCACCCCTCTCTATCACTCTTTGCTCGGGAGTGGGGGCTGACGCAATTGCCTATTGAGGAAGATGGGGAGGAGCCAACGCCTAGGCATCTGGTGGAGCTGATTGAGCGTGCAAGGAGCATGGATACAAGAGCGGTGCTAGTGCAGGCGGAGTTTGATACTAAAAATGCAACAGCCGTGGCGAAAGAACTAGGACTGAAGGTGGTCTCTATTGACCCTTTGGCAGAGGATTGGGGGGCTGAGATGAGGCGATTGATTGAAATCTTTAGATAATGGAAGCAAAACCAATCATCATAGCTGAAGATCTGGAGCTAGGGTATGGCGAGGTGCCTAGTCTGCTCTCGGGAGTCATTTTTAAGCTTTATCCGAATGAGTTTGTAGGGATTACCGGTCCGAATGGGGCGGGGAAGACCACTTTTATCCGTGCGTTGCTCGGACTGATAGCACCTAGGAATGGCTCTATTCGCTACTTCTCAAGAGAGGGGATGCCTCTGAAGAAGATAACTATTGGCTATATGCCACAGCAGAATCAGCTGGATAGGGAGTTCCCGATTAGTGTGGAGGAGGTGGTGCTGAGTGGCCTATTCGGAAGGAAAACGCTGAGGGCGACGAGTGAGATGCGAGCCCTTGCCAAGGAGGCACTGGAGTCGGTAGGAATGACAAAGTATGCTACTAGGGCAATAGGTCATCTCTCGGGCGGACAGCTACAGCGGGTGCTATTGGCACGAGCTTTTGTAAGTCGGCCGATGCTTTTGGTGCTGGATGAGCCTTCGACCTATGTAGATAGAGATTTTGAAACCTCTATGCTTTCACTCTTGCCACAGCTACAAAAGGAATCAGCCATAGTCATGGTATCGCACAATGAGGTGCATCTCCGAGCTTTGGCCTCTCGTATCTATCATATTGACCATACTTTTACCGTCGAGTAAATAATAGAAAACTCTCCCAAAGTAGCTGGTGCTACCGTGGGAGAGTTTCGTTTTTACAAAAAGAGTTCGTTATTTCACTTGTCTTACGTAGGCCTCAACTACATTGACTGCATAGTCGCCCAAGCGCTCATACTCATCGATGATATCAAGGTAGTATACTGAGTCTTGGTAAGGGTATACGTTATTATTGAGGTCCTTGAGGTTTTCTGCCACTAGGAACTTGTACTTGATATTGAGTGCCTTCTCAAGGTCGTGAGAGTGGAGTATCATATTTTGTGTACGCTCATCGCTCTCTAGTACTTCTACTGTAAACTGCATGATGTTCTCGAGCATATCGTGCATCTCGGTGAGGTGTGCTGAGAGTGTAGGATTAGTGGCACGACCATCTTCAAACTTGCGGCGTAGGATGCGTGCTATATTGAAGCAAGCATCGCCCATACTCTCAATCTCGCTAGAGATCCTGAGGTAGCTCTGTACATTTCTACGTGATTCTGCACTCAGGTCGCCACTGGATAGCTCTGTGAGGTATTGTACAATCTCTATCTCTACTCTATCGCAGATACGTTCGTACTTCTCAATACGTGTGAAGCTCTCTTCAAAAGCTACTTCATCCTCCATATTGCTCAATTCGCGTACCATGCCGAGCATCTTCTGAGTCTTTTTGCTGTAGTTGACAATCTCCTTATTGACCTGTAGCAATGATAGCTCACTGGTGGAGAGCATACGAGTGGAGAGGTACTGTAGGTGTGGGTACTCCTTCTTATCTGAGATGGTCTTGGCTGGCTTGATAATGGTCTTGCACGCTTTTACAATTAAGGGAACAAACCAAATCATTACAAAGGTATTGATGAGGTTGAACATGGTGTGAAACAACGCAAGTCCCATACTTATCGCTCCTGCCATGCCTATGACGGTGCCTTGTATACGACTCATCTCTACGTCGTAGATAGGTGCACCACTAGTGATGAGTGCAACATCGCCTGGCTCGTAGCGAGCATTGAGGTCGGCAATAATAGGGAAAAGCTCCCGAGGATCGTAGCCACTCGAACGTGCCACCATCCCTGAAACGAGGTCGACCGCTGGGAAAAAGAGGAAGAGGACCCAAACTACACCCAGCACGTTGAATAGGGTGTGTGAAACAGCAGCTCGCTTGGCATTGACACTGGCATTAAGGGCTGCAAGATTGGCGGTGATAGTGGTACCAATGTTTTCACCTAGAATCATCGCTGCACCCATGGAGAAGGGTATCCACCCTTGGCTACACATCACCAGGGTGATGGCTACTGTAGCACTTGAGCTTTGTACCAAGAAGGTGAGGATGGTACCAATCAGTAAGAAGAGCAGTACCGAGCCAAAGCCCATATTGGTGTATTTCTGCAAGAAGGCTAGTGCCTCGGGGTTATTCTGAAGGTCGGGCATTGAGTCCTTTAGGAATTGCAGCCCTAAGAATAGGAGAGCAAAGCCGAGGATAAAGTCGCCCCACGAATTGTAATTTTGCTTCTTCGAAAAGATAAATGGAATAGATAGTGCAATCAATGGGACTGCAAAGGCACTGATATCTACCTTAAAGCCAAGAAGGGAGATGACCCATGCAGTGACGGTAGTACCGATATTGGCACCCATAATCACGCTAACAGCCTGTGCCAAATCAAGTAATGAGGCATTGACAAAACTGACTACCATCAAGGTGGTAGCAGAGGAGGACTGTACAAGTGCTGTGATTAATATACCTGTAAATACACCGAAGATGCGGTTGGAGGTCATCGCTGAGAGGATACTCTTCATGCGGTCTCCTGCTACCTTTTGTAGCCCCTCGCTCATGATCTTCATACCGTAGAGGAAGAGACCGAGAGAACCTATTAGGTAGATAAAATCTAGTATTCCGTAATCCATTTCTTAATTATGTCGGATAGCTTAATAAAATATTTGCTTTGCAAACTTACTCAATTCGGTCTATAGCTCCAAAAATAACCTAATGATATTTGCCACACTCCCTGCCTTAAAATAGCTGACTCAGTATTTCTGGCGATTTTAAGTTGCCAAGGTCGGGGAAGTGATAGCCTAGAAAATCGAGAAGTAACTTAAGGAGTAGGCGTCGCTCCTGCCCTGAGAGGGGAAGCTCTTCTGGTGCTGGTGAACTAATGAATTGGTAGAGTAGGGAGGAGGCATAGGCTTTGCCTTGTTCTTCTGGGCTCCAGGAGGGGCGGAAGTTGCCTTCGGAGAAGTCGAGTACGCTGCTAGGCCTATAGGTCTCACTTTGTGGCAAGATACCGAGATGGTGGAGTAGCCCTGTCATCAATCGAAGATGAAAGGAACTAATCCCTTTATCGCTAAGGTGCTCTAGCCCTTTTATCTCCTCCCTCAAGTAGCGGTACAAAGCTCTATCGGCACCATTCGAGCGAAGTAGTCGGGTGAGTAGTTCTACTGTAAAGAGGGCTACTGCATTGGCCACAGGCTCAATGGATGGTCGGATAGGTCGGTGAAGTTGCACTTGTTCTCTCGGTAGCTGAATCCCACGATTGGGCAGATAGTCGAGAGTTACCTTTAGAATTGAGAGAGGAATAAAAAAGGCATTCGCTTGACCTCTTCTACGAGAGGCCGAGCGAATGCACTTAAAGGAGAGTGCACCGAAGCACTCACTATAGGTGGACACGATACTGGCATTGTCGGAGTAACGTACTGCACCGAGTACGATTAGCTCTGTCTCTGTCAGCATCGCCCTCTATCTGAATTATAGTTCTTTGAGCGTGCGGATAAGTAGATCCCAGGTCTTCTCCACAGTGGCAATGTTTACACGCTCATCAGGAGAGTGGGGCGATTTGATAGTAGGCCCAAAGCTGATCATCTGAGTCTTAGGCATCACCCCTTGGATGATTCCGCACTCTAGCCCAGCATGCATCACCTTTACAGGTGGCTCAGTGCCATTGATATCTTTGAATACCTTCTTCATCACCTCAAGTACGTGAGAGTGGGCATCGGGTTGCCACCCATTGTAAGGAGCCGCAAACTCTACCTCCGCACCGATGAGTGAGAAAGCACTCTCAATGCTCGAAGCTACCATCTCCTTACGGCTCTCGCTTGAACTACGGGTAAGGAAGGTAACGGCTAGCTTGCCACCTCCCAATTTGATAGCTGCAAGGTTGCCAGAGGCCTCTACGGTATCTGGAAACTCGGAAAGATAGGTGATCGCACCATTCTGCACCGCCTCTACCGCTTGAATCACATTGTCAGCAATCTCTTGGGGTACAATGTGTGCAGGGGTTTCGTTAAGGCGCTCTACACTCATCTTGATCCCCTCCTCGATGCCCTTATACTCCTTGATATAAAGTGCTTCAAACTCCTTAACCATCTCCTCTAGCTCACTAAGCTCCTCCTCGGGAAGCGTTACGACTACCCACGCCTCACGAGGGATGGCATTACGCAGTGAGCCACCTTGGAGCTCAGCTATAGAGAGGTCTAGTCTTTCAATGGCCTTCTTTAGGAAGCGGGCAATCATCTTATTGGCATTTCCTCTGCCGAGGGCGATGTCCATACCTGAGTGCCCACCCTTCAATCCATTAAGGGTTACCTTGGCTGCAATATCCCCTTCTGGGATAGGTTGGTCATCTTTGTACTCTAGTGAAACGTTGATATCCACGCCACCAGCGCAACCTACATAGAGCTCATCAACCACTTCGGAGTCGAGGTTGAGCATAATATCGGCTTTTGAGAAGCCCTCTTTCAGACCAAAGGCTCCTACCATCCCTACCTCCTCATCAATGGTAAATAGAGCCTCTATTGGACCGTGCTCTAGTGTATCGTCAGCCATTACAGCAAGACCCATAGCCACGCCAATGCCATTATCGGCACCTAGTGTGGTCTCATTAGCACGTACCCACTCGCCATCAATACGAGGCTGTATAGGGTCTTTCTCAAAGTCATGCTGTATGTGATTATTCTTTTGTGGCACCATGTCTAGGTGTCCCTGCATTGCTACTATGGGCCGATCCTCATACCCCTTAGTTGCAGGCTTGCGGATCAGTACATTCCCCACTTCGTCGGTGTGCGTCTCTAGTCCTAGTTCACGTCCGATCCCAGCTACATACTTAGCCACTTCGGCGGTATGGCCTGTGGGGCGTGGTATTTGTGTGAGTCCATAAAAGTACTTCCACACGAGCTGTGGTTTTAAGTTTAAGATTTCATTTGCCATGGTCTTGGTCTTATTATTGGTTTAGTTTATAGTTAGCTTTTGGCAAGATACCAAAAGCTAACTAAATAATCAAGACTTTTCCCCATGGATTTTAGGGGTTACGTATGAGAAAGGTCTGTGTGCATAATGACGTAATAACACCCTTGCGACCCAGCTGAAGTGTGGCAACTTCTAAGGCGTAATCTCAAGACATTAGTTTCGGTGCAGTGACACTGGAGTTTCATTGCATCGAAACTCCAGTGTCATTGCATTGAAACTCCAGAGATGAGAATATTGCACGAGGAAGAAGAGGCAAGGGATTCAATGACGGGCAAGGTTTACGTAGGGCATTAAGACCCTCGTCAGGGCGAAGGAAGCTTACTTGAGTAAGTGACCAGACCCGAATTCTGAAAGCAACTTTGCCTTACTTCCCTTAGATACTAACGAAAGCCTAGGTTTCACAGATCGTCTTCGTGCAACAGCCTATTTTGATGAAATATTTGTTGAAGTAGTATCTTGTTGCAGTCTTACCATTTGTGCAAAAGTTCCATTGTGTGCCATCAGCTCGTTGGATGTGCCTTGCTCTACAACTGTTCCGCCAGAGAGGACTACTATGTGGTCGGCACCCAAGACCGTGCGCATGCGGTGTGCAATGATGATGACGGTCTTGTTGCGTACCAGTTCGGAAATACCAGCCTGAACCTTCGTCTCGTTCTCGGCATCAAGACTGGCGGTTGCTTCATCCAAGAGTATCACAGGAGCATCTTTTAAGAGCGCACGGGCTATGGAGATACGCTGCCGCTCCCCACCCGAAAGGGTTTCCCCATTTTCGCCAATCACTGTATCGTAGCCTTGTGGCATACGACTGATAAAATCATCGCACTGCGCCAATCGTGCCACATGCCTTACTTCCTCATCGGTGGCGTTGTGCTTTCCTATGCGTATGTTGTCGGCAATGGAGGCATTGAAGAGCATCACGTCTTGAAATACTACGGCATAGTTTTTGAGCAACGTCTCTGGTTCTATGTTGGCGATGTTGTGCCCGCCCAGCGTTATCTTACCACTGTTGATGTCCCAAAAGCGTGCAGCGAGCTTGGTAGCGGTACTCTTGCCACCTCCTGAGGGACCAACAAGTGCTGTTACCTCGCCCTGACGGGCTGTGAATGAAACATTGTGAAGCACCTGCTTGTCTGTTTCGTAGGAGAAGTTGACGTTGTGGAACTCAATGTCATAATTTGAAACTTCCACCTCGGTGTCGCCCGTCTGTATGGGCATTGCCTCCATCTCTTTCATTCGCTTGATACGCACGTCGAGAAATGAAAGAATGGCAAGGTGATTGCATACTTCAAGGATAGGGTTATAAACCATGGCCGAAACAAGGAGAAACGCCAAATAGACGAATACCGACACATCTCCATGCTGAAGCATCCATGCGCCTACAACGATGACGGTAGGCATGCCTAGCTTAAGGAGTACAGCAGAGATGTTGACAAATGACCCCGACAAGAGTTCACCCGCAACAAGTTCTTTTTCCATTACTTTTAATCGCTGGTCGAACCGCTGGTTATATTCCTCCTCACCATTGTACGACTTGATTTCCTGCACACACTCCAGTCCTTCCTGTATCTGTTCGCTCACACCACGCTTGATGTGGTAGAGACGTGTAAAAGCCCTATTCATTCGTTTTCGTGAAACCAAGAGCACCACCAAGGCAAATGGCACTACCCAAAACAGTGCGATGGCTAATCGCCAGTCGTAACAGAACATTCCTGCTGCGATAATGACTGTGCTCACCATAGAAGCAAATAGTTGGGGAATGGCGTGTGAGAACGTCGTTTCCAATTGCGTACAGTCTTCCATAATGGTGGCTGTGAGGTCGGAGAGATTGTGCTCACCAAAGAAAGCGAGAGGCAAACGGCGTAGTTTCTCGGCTAAGGATATCCGGCGTTGCGCACTCTCATTATATACAGTGGTATAGGTGCTGTCGTACTGCCGACGGATCACGACGAGCATTACGACCATTATCCCTGCTGCCACGAGGAGATAAAACCACAACGTATGAGGGGCGTTAATTTGTGTATTATCGAGATACTCCATCAGGAAGAAAAACAAATAAGTGGGTGGCAGCATCAGCACAAGGTTGAGCAGTGTTGAGGAGACGATGCCTTGGCGCAAGTCTTTTGCCCCTTTTTCCGTAAGAGCGAAACGATTTTGAAAGTATTTAATCATGGCTTTGTGACGTTTAATTGATTATAGTTTCCATGAGACGGACTGTTGATATTCATTCCACATACGGTGGTAATACTTTTCCTTCCTCAATAGTTCCTCGTGCGTTCCCTGTTCGACAATCTCACCATTGTTTACAACTACGATGCTGTCGGCATCCTGTACCGTGGTAAGTCTATGGGCTATCATCAGCACTGTTTTTCCCTGGGTGAGATGTGCCAGTGCCTTACGGATAAGCTGTTCGTTTTCGGGGTCGGCAAAGGCAGTCGCCTCGTCAAGCACTACGATAGGAGCATCTTTCAGAATGGCACGGGCAAGAACAATACGCTGCTGCTCACCTCCCGAAAGATAAGTACCTTCGGCACCGATAACGGTATCCAACCCTTGTGGCAGACGGTCGATAATCTCGCGGCTTTGCGAGAGGTCTATGGCACGGTTGATCTGATCGGTCGTTGCATCAGGATTGCCGTAACGTAGGTTTTCGATGAGCGACGTCTTGAATAGACGGGTGTTCTGGAAGACGAAGGACACGTTGCGCATCAGCTCTTCCTTGCGCATATTTCTCACGTCTACACCTCCTATAGTAACGCTGCCATGGCGTACATCCCAAAAGCGGGGTATCAGCCTTGCTATGGTGGTCTTTCCGCTACCCGATGCTCCTACAAGTGCAACCGTCTTTCCTTCTGGAATGGTCAGGTTGATATGACTCACTGCATCTTTTTCCGCTCCCTCATACCGGAACGAAACGTCGTCAAGGCGAATGTCGTACCCTTCTGCCCGCTTCGGCTCATCATGCTGCGAGAGCGGTGCAATATGAGTGAGCTGCTCCAGTCGTTCCACAGCCTCGTTTGCCAAGAAAAGGTCCTGGCTGAGATACATGGCTTTCATCACGTTGGCAGCAATAAGCGGTGCAATCACCACATAAAGTATCACGTTGGCGATAATGGTGGTTGTATCTCCCCCGTGTCCTATCAGGATAATAGCAGTAGGAACCAGGAAGAAAGCAAAGGCATTGATAGCAAGTATGTAAAAGGACATTGGCGTGCGCCACACAAGCGTACACTTGATAACAAGATCGCGGTAGCTGATAATGCTGTCGTAGAAACGTTTGAACGAGAAGACCGTCTGCTGAAACACCTTAACCACGGGAATGCCTCTGACATATTCCACGGCCTCTGCCCCCATCTTCTCCTGTGCATCAAGGTAGAGCCTTTGAAATTGGTTGTTCTTTGGGTTCATCATATACCCCATAATGCCTATAGCACCAACGAGAGGTATCATTGCAGCCACTCCCAACTGCCAATCCACAGTGAATAGCAGTACGATAACCCCTATCGGAGCAACGACACAACTCGCCACATCAGGTAGCAGGTGTGCCACGAAAGTATGGGTCTGTCCTGAATCCTCATCAATAATTTTGCGCATACGCCCCGTATTTTGTCCATCGAAATAGCCCAATGGTGCACGCATCAGCCGTTGCATCGCTTTGCGCCTCATGTTGGTTTCGATACGGAATGCCGCAAGATGAGAAAGCATCAGTGCCAAAAAGTAGAGCAACACGTTCGACACCGATATGATAAAAGCCCATAGGGCATAGTCTATAAGGGGTGTGTCTGAGAGGTTGCCTTTGGCTGTTAGTAGTGTGCGTACCACGAGCCACAAAAGTACGAATGGGACAAGCGACAGCAGTCCGTTGACGGCCGACAGTGCTACGGAGCATGGCAGCAAGTATTTGCGCCCTCCCATATAAGCTCCTAAACGATTGAGAGTCTTAATCATATATTATTGTCTTTTAGAAATTAGTCGTTATGGTTTCAGCAATGCTTTCCATCCTGCCATACTAAAGTCCATGTACTGCTCCAGGGCAACTTTGATATCCTCGCCGCTGTAATCTTCATGTTCTACAAGCTCGCAGAAAACGGTTATCCATGTAGAGCAAGTGATGCGAATCCAGAATGGCGAAATGTCGGCGTTGAGATGTGGATAGCGTTCTTTCATCAGTCGTATGTATTCCAAACCCACTTTCATCTGCCTGTCCACCATCTTCTCTTTGTATCCTTGTAGCGACGTACCCTCAGCATCGAATAGTAGCAGTCGAAGCTCTGGTCGGAAGTCTTTGATGATGGCGAGCAGGGCAAAGATGTAATCTATTTGGTATTGTCGCATGCTGAATACGTCTATCGACAGGAACTTCTCGTCATTGTGCGACAGAATGTGTTTGTTTAACGCCTTGGTGAGGGGCCGCAACACCTCACAAAATAGTTCGTCCTTGCTACTGAAGTAATTGTAAAGGCTTCCAACGGAAATACCTGACTTGCGAGCGACCGTGCGAATGGACGTGCAACGTACGCCATGTGCGATAAACTCTGCACGAGCGGTCACGATGATACGTTGCCGAATGTCATCTTTCAGAGTTTGCATAATTAGGGTAAAGCGTCAATAACGAACGTTGTTCTACTTTGTTCATAAAAAAAACGCACCGTTCTTTTCTTGAACAGTGCGCTTCGATAGTCAAGGAATGTCTATCCCGATATGTAATATGGTACATTCGTTTTATCATACTCTTGTATTTATTTGTTGCAAAGGTACGAGGTATGGCCAAGTCTCGCAATACCTAAAAGTAAGTATTTTGCGGTGTTCGGCTGGCATGCGTTGGGAAGGTCTGTCTGAGTGGCGTTCATCGGAATGTCTATGGTAAGGACCTCCTGCGGAGGTCCGATTTGTTGT
>NZ_HF988947.1:14147-19206 GCF_000435035.1 Porphyromonas sp. CAG:1061
TAAATAAGGCACCCACAACCCACGACCCCTTGTGGGTCGGACAGCCTATTCTAGGATTAATTCTGACGTCCTAGACCCTATTGTCCGACCCGCAAGTTCATTTAGCAGTAGGCGGCTACTGCAAGCGTTCATAGACATTTCGGAATATGCTCTACTCTCCTTCTCAGGTAAGGGGGAGTAAGAGGAATGTGGGTGGTAATTGGGGTAGTTTTTCGGTGAGCGGATAGCTCATCCAGCCCAGTACTGGTGGTACTAGAGGTTGCCATTCTCTCTGCTTTTGTGCTTCAAACTTTGCTTGGCTTATGGTCTGTCGCTCTATTTTCCTCACCGCTTCAAGGTACTCTTTGGCTGCCTCTCCAGGATAGATGAGTGGGGCGGTATCGCGTGGAAGCTTGGCATAAACGTCGGTCGCTTCCCACTTAAAGCCCAACCGCTTGTAGTAGTCAATGAGCCAAATCTCGGCCGGAACTAGAAAAGCCATGGCATACCCCTCCGCTACGAGCTCCTCGAGTATCTCTTTGATAAAATGCTTCATCACCCCCTTTCCTTGCTCCGCTTTTGCCGTGCAGACACTATAGAGGTAGGCTGCACGAAGAGGTGCCTTTCCATCTCCAGTGCGGTAGAGATACTCTACCACCTGCGTGAAAGCGATGATATCCCCTCGGTCATTGCCAAGTATTTTAGTCGTTTTAGGCGAAGGAAGATGCTCTAGCTGCAGAAGGTAATAGTCGCGATATTGAGGGCCAAAGCACTCGGCAAGTAACTGTAGTATTTGTTGATTGAGCCGATTGTCTGAGCTGCTATACTCAATCCTCTTCATACGAAATAGCCACCTTGTGCTTCTCCAATATCTTCATGGGCTGATAGGATAGCTTTGCTTTCCGCAGTCCCTCCAACCCTAGGTCCTCCTCTCGATTGATGCGAACATACTGCTCTGGGAGGTGGCTCACAAACTCTTGATTGATAATGGTAAAGGAGCCATCATAGTCGGTATCCGCCTTTTCGATATGCACTCCAAAGCAGGCGTGGCTAATCGGCATCCCTAGGGTAAACGCCACTACCTTGCCCTCCACTCTGATACAGCCGCCGCGGAGCCCTATCTCCTTCCACTCCTTGAGCGCCTTCATCACCATTTTCCGCTCGTCTGCCATCCCTGGTGTAGTCTCAGTATCAGCATACCAACGGTTCTCCAGAGCGATGCACTCATTGGCATTCTCATCGGAGATTGGCTCGTAGGTATAGTCGGGATACTGACGCTTGAACCGATTGATATGATTGCGCTTACTCTGTAGCTTTTTCCCAGAGAGGGTCTCTAGTTTCTCACGGTCGTAGAGATAATCGGCATTGTCTCTATTGCTAAAGATTTTGAGAGAGGTTGGCTGGGTCTGCTCTAGTAGCTCAATAGCGGAGTCCTGCACCGACATTAGAATGAGCGGGTGCCCCTCCATCTTGCTTGTATGCTCCATATCCTTCAGCACCTCCACTAGGTTCCCCTTTCCTATCGGCATCAGATAAGCTTGGTTGCCAGTATCGAAGCTTCTAAAGCGTATCAGCATCATCTCTTTGTGAAAAGCCACAGAGGTGAGGTAGAGAAAGCCCCAATTGTATAGGTTTCCAAAAGAGTAGTCGCAATTACAGTAGGGATTATCTTCTAGGTAAGCCAGTATCTGATCCCTATCCTCCAATCCTACTCTATGAAACTCTATTAAATCTGCCATGGTTGCTTTGTATCCTTTTATATATAATGTTCTTACTCTTAGTTTGCAAAGATACCAAATATAAAGTTAGTCGGTACGTCGTTGGTCGAGCCGAAGGAGTATAAAGAGGAGAATGGTGAAGCTCAGTAGGGAGGAACCTCCGTAGCTAAAGAAGGGTAAAGGAATACCAATTACTGGTATCAGTCCGATCACCATTCCAATGTTGATGGTGATGTGAAAGAATATAATACTTGCCACACTATACCCATAGGTGCGAACGTAGGGGTCTACCTGACGCTCCGAAATGTAGATGAGGCGCAGTAGAAGTGCGGTGAAAAGCCCCAATAGCACTAAGCTCCCAATAAAACCAAACTCCTCCCCTATCGTGCAAAAGATAAAGTCGGTATCTTGCTCCGGCACAAAGGAGAGCTTCGTCTGAGTCCCCTGTAGATACCCTTTGCCAGTGGCGCCACCCGAACCAATCGCTATAAGGCTTTGGCGGACGTTGTACCCCGCACCCGAAGGATCGTCCTTCATACCTAGGGAGACCAGGATACGCGTCTGCTGGTGTGGCTGAAGTATTTTGTCAAAGAAATAATCAACGCCCGAGGTGAGTCCTAAGCTCAGAACTGCCACAAGGGCAGCGAGCCAAAGGTGCTTCCCCTTGTGCTGAAAGCTCTGCACTAGTGTGAAGACCAACAACACTCCTAGAGCAACCAATGCAAAAAGGGCATAGTCTACAGGTCTGAAAAAACTGATAATAAAGGCCAATAGCATAGCCGCTGGAAGTGGAATCAAGGTGGAAAGCCACAGCCGATAGGGGAGCTTGCAATAGCCTATTGTGGTGATAAGCACTGCAATGTAGATGACTATCGAAAGGAGTAGAAGGCTAGCGTTGGTTGTCCCCCACACCACTCCGTTGTACCTTAGGGTCAGCACAAAGAGAGTGACAAGTAGGATGCCATAAAACGGCACTGCACTGGTGAGCCCCTCCCTATAGAGCACAATCACAAAGGCAAGGAAGACGAGTGCTGATCCAGTTTCACTCTGTAGGATAATGATCAGTATCGGCAGTATGAATATAAATAGAGCTACCACCAATTCTCGGGGTTTGGAGATATTAAATTCATACCGCGAGGTCCACCACGCCAGCATCATCGCCGTTGTCACCTTGGCAAACTCGGCCGGCTGTATCCGTATTGAATCTGTGATCACTAGCCAGGAGTGAGAGCCTTTGATATTGGGGGCTAAGAAAATGGTCGCCACCAATATCAGCAGGGTAATTGCGTAGAGAAGTGGGGCCGACATCCTCAGAAGGCGACGGTCCATTAAGAGGATAGCCAAGCCCGCGGCAAAGCTCACGCCCATCCAGATGAGTTGTGACTGCGTGCGGCCCGAGATGGTGATTTCCCTAATCGTCTGTTCGGGATCAAAGCCAGCTGCATAGATCGTAAACCACCCCACTGCCACCATCACTAGGTAGAGAGCAATGGTGATGAGGTCAACCCCCTTGAGTGGTTTCGGACTGGTATGTCGATGATTATTGATTCCCATACAATTAGTAAATAATGCTATTCATCATCATCGTTTCGTACACCTTCGACTCGGCACCTATCTCGTGGTCATGGAGATAATAATCCATCATCAGCCGCCCTATTGGCACACCAAATGTGGCACCAAATCCACCATTCTCCACAATCACAGCCACTGCCACTTGTGGGTCTTCTTGCGGTGCATAGCCAATAAAGAGCGAGTGGTCCTTGCCGTGCACATTCTCCGCCGTTCCTGTCTTGCCACACACCTTGAAATCAGGGAGATTGGCCTTCCGACAGGTACCTCCCGTCACCGCCCCCCTCATGCCTTGGTCTATGTAATCAAAGTAGATGGGGTCTATTTCCGTGTCGTGTCGCTCCACATAGAGGCTATCGGAAGGAAGACCCGATATCTCCTTTACTACGTGGGGCGTATAGAAGTACCCTTTGTTGGCTACCGTAGCACAGAAATTGGCCATTTGCAGAGGAGTTGCTAAAATCTCACCCTGACCTATCGAGATAGAGATGATGGTGGAGGAACGCCAATTGCCCTCTCCATAGATCTTATCATACATCAGGCTATTTGGGATAAACCCACGTTTCTCCCCAGGTAAGTCGAGCCCCAAGGGGTAACCAAATCCAAGTTTGACGATAGATTCCGTCCACTTCTTAAAGGCGGCTGCTGTGGAGGGGAATAGCTTCCGATCGTCCAGCATATTGCGGAGCCCATAGCAGAAGTAGGCATTACACGAGGTGGCAATTGCCGGAATCAGCGAGATGGGGGAGGGGTGTCCGTGGCAGGCAGGTCGATTTCTAAGAGGTGGGTAGCCGTGGTAGCAAGGGTAGCTACTATGTACATCCAGAGCTCCCGCTTGTAGAAAGACTGCTGCCTGAGCTGGCTTAAAGGTAGATCCAGGAGGGTAGGTTCCCATAATTGCTCTATTGAAAAGTGGCATCTGTGGGTTCGCCTCCAGAGCTTTATAGTTATTACCCCGATCCCTCCCCACTAGTAGCTTGGGGTCGTAAGAGGGCGAGGAGACCAAAGCACGTACCTCTCCACTCTTGGGCTCTATCACCACGATGGCTCCCCGCTTGCCTGCCAGTAGCCGCTCCCCATAAGCTTGTAGCTCCATATCTATAGATAGAGTGAGGTCGTGTCCCGAGGTAAGTGCTTCATTGAGTTCGCTATCATCACGCTTCCCTTTCACCCTTCCGTGGGCATCGCGGATATAGATTTCTTTGCCCTTTTCACCCCTCAAGAATCGCTCATAGCTTAGCTCAATACCACTCTTGCCAATATATTCCCCAGGGCGGTAGTAGGGGTCACGCTCAATATCCTTCGGGCTCACTTCGCCCATATAGCCCAGCATCAAGCCTGCGGCAGCGTACTTGTAGTCCCTTACCGTCCGATGCACTACGTAAAAGCCGGGAAACTTATAGAGCTTCTCCTCTAATAGCCCCGCCTCCTCTTCGCTAATCTGTGGGAGCAGCAGCTGAGGAGTATAGGGGGAGTAGCCTCTATTCTTCTTGCGGTTGCGGAGGTCCGCAAAGCGTTGCCTCAGTTCGGCTGGCTCAAGGTTGAGGATGCTACAAAATTCGAGGGTATCAAATGGCTCCACCTCTCTGGAGATGATATGGATGTCGGCAGCCGAGTTGTTGAAGACCACTAGGTTGCCCCGACAGTCGTAGATCATTCCTCGCGAAGGGTATAATGTCTTCTTGAGAAAGGCAATATCTTCCGCTGCAATTCGATACTCTGGGGAAAGCACTTGTAGGTCAAAAAGACGACCTAGGTAGAGTAGCACTACCACTAATATGGCAGCACCGACA
>NZ_HF988947.1:19232-23521 GCF_000435035.1 Porphyromonas sp. CAG:1061
CACCGACAGCATACTTTCGGTGTGCAAATTTATTCTTTTGGCGATCCTTCATGCAGGGTGGTTACGCTTAGAGAATGCCTCAAAGATGGCAAAAACCACGCAGGTGATCAGTGTGGAGCCAAGGATATGTGGCAACATCTGTAGGAATAGAGTGCTGGAGAAGGCCTCCAATAAGAGGAGTGTGCCAACGTGCGTTAGGACCATCAGTAGGATAAATAGCAAATACTTGCCCCGCTTCATCGTGTAGATAGAGGGGCGAATAGGAGCCGAAAGATCCTCTATCGCTTGCTCCTCAGTGAAGGCAAATAGAAAGGGATTGCGGAGGTAACCTACCAAGGTGGCCGACGCCATATTCAGCCCAGGGGTATTCATCGCCATATCCATCAAAAGTCCCACAATCGTACCGAGTAGGGTGGTAAGCCATCGGGGCGTTTGGTAGGGAAGAAATATCAATGGATAGAGATAAATAATAGGGATCAGGTACCCAAAGAGACGGATATTATTCATCACCACTACCTGCAAAAGTAGTAGTAGTAGGCTCTGTAACGTATAACTAAAGTAGTGCTTATTCATCGCTCACCTTTCTCCACTGCTTCGATCTCCAATCGCTCCTCACGCTCATAGTTCTGAACCACATAGACATACTTCAGTGTGCCAAAGGCAACCCCCAGCTTCACCCTCAGTGCGCGGAAGTTGTCGTTAGGCGATTCTCCCTCTCCCTCCACGGTGCCAATAAATAGCCCTTCAGGGAAAATGGCAGAGTAGCCACTCGTCACCACACTATCCCCTACATTGTAGGGAGCGTGCTTTGGGAGATTGGTCAGCAAAGTATGCTCTAAGTCCTTCCCATCCCACGAGAGAGTGCCCACATATTCACTTCTCGGCGAGGGCTTGCAATTGAGCTTAAAGTCGCTATTCACCAGAGGAATCACCTTGGCATAGTTACGCCCTGTCGTCTCCACCACTCCCACGATGCCCTCATTGGAGAGTACCCCCATGTCATTTTGGATCGCTTCGGAGCTACCCATATCTATTGTGAGATAGTTTTTACCACCAAAGAGTGTAGTGCCTACCACCTGAGCCACCTTGTACTGGTAGGGGAAAGGGCGTATCACGCTATCTGTGGAGAGCCTTTGCCATGTGAGCGAATCCACCTCCAAGCGACGGAGCTGATACTTGAGGCGTTGGTTTTCCTCCTCTAGTACCGCATTCCTACTCATCAAGGCTACATTGGCATCCCTAAGGCCTAGGTACTCATTGCTCTTATTGGCATACTCCGTCACGGTGCCAGTAACGGCATTGGTGCTACTAAGGAGTACACTATTGCGATAAACACTCCCATTGAATAACAATAGGAGTGCTATCACCTCCAGTACCACAAATAGCAGGGTGTGGGCATTGGAGCGTAAAAACTCTAAGAGCTTATCCATACTTACCTACAAGTCGGCCTCTGGTATGCCAAGCCTTGACTACTTAAATAGCTGGCTGTAAGTATTGCTATTTTCGAGTACAATATGGGTTCCCTTTGCTACCGCATAAAGGGGATCTTCTGCTACGTGGAAAGGGATTTGGAACTTATCTTGTAGCCTCTTGTCCAATCCCTTGAGCATCGCACCACCACCAGAGAGGTATACTCCATCCTTAAAGATATCGGCATAGAGCTCAGGTGCTGTGGCATCAAGTGCATTGGAGATAGCCGTCTCGATCTTCTGAACCGACTTCTCCAAGCAACCAGCGATCTCCCGATAGCTCACCGTAATGGTCTTAGGTAGCACACTCGCTAGGTCTTGCCCTATCACTGTATAGTCATCGGGTCCCGCCTCTAGCTCGGGCAGGGCAGAGCCCACATTCTTCTTGATCTCCTCTGCCGTTGGTTCGCCTATCCGAATTTGGTGCTTCGCCTTCATGTAGTCCACAATGTCGTTGGTGAATTCATCACCCGCCACCTTGATCGACTTATTGGAGACAATACCTCCCAGTGAAATCACCGCAATCTCCGTGGTACCTCCACCAATGTCCACAATCATATTGCCCTTAGGCTCCAGTACATCTAGTCCAATGCCGATGGCAGCCGCCATTGGCTCCATAATGAGGTATACCTCGCTGGCGCCCGCCTTTTCAGCAGCATCACGCACCGCCCTTAGCTCCACGTCGGTACTGCCAGATGGCACACTCACCACCACCTTCAGGGCCGATGGGAATAGACTCTTTTTGGTCCTCGCCATCTGGATAAATCCTCGGATCATATGCTCCGTGGCATTGAGGTCGGCCACCACACCGTCGCGTAGTGGACGTACGGTCAGAAGGTCGTTATTTTCCTTTCCTACCCTCCTATATGCTTCGCTACCTACCCATTCGATTTTCTCGCTCTTGCGATTCATCGTGATATAGCTAGGTTGGTCTATGACAATCTTTCCCTCCTTAATGATCACGGTATTGGCGGTACCTAAGTCAATCGCCATCCGCTGTGTAAATGAGAATAATCCCATACTATTATCTATCTCGTCTTAAATACTTGTTTCTCTTTCTCTATAAAAGCCCTCTCCCTGCCTTTTTAATGCTTAAAGTGGCGTACCCCTGTCATGTACATTGGTATTTTGTGGTCACGTGCAAAGACAATGCTCTCCTCGTCTCTCACCGAGCCACCTGGCTGAATGATCGCCTTGATGCCAGCTTCATTGGCAAGCTGCACACAGTCGGAGAATGGGAAGAAGGCGTCACTGCTGAGCACCGCTCCCTCAGTGCTAAATCCCATAGCCCTTGCCTTCGCCACCGCTTGGTTTAGGGCGTCCACTCTTGAGGTCTGCCCATAACCAGCACCGATCAATTGACCATTCTTCACTAGTACAATGGCGTTACTCTTGCAGTGCTTTACGATCTTCATCGCAAAGAGTAGATCCGCTACCACCTCGTCACTTGCCAGGTATTCACTTGTAGGGGTGAGCTCCTCTGCACTCTCTATCTTCTTATCCTTAGCTTGTGCTAGCAAGCCGCCCACCGCCGAGCGGTAAGTGTACTTGCTCGAGTCAAAGCCGATGCGGTCAATGAGTAGGCGACGATTCTTTTTCTTTTCAAGGATTTCAAGCGCTTCGCTCGAGTAGTCGGGTGCAATCAGTATCTCAATGAAGAGCTTATCCAGCTCCTCTGCCAACGCTGTGTCAACACCTCTATTGAGTACCACGATGCCGCCAAAGGCCGAGACAGGGTCAGAGGCGAGTGCCTTGGTGTAGGCCGTGTGGATGTCTTTGTCGCTAGCCACGCCACAAGGGGTGTTGTGCTTGATGATCGCAGCGGTAGGTTCATCGAAGTCCTCTATCAACGCACACGCCGCCTCTAGGTCGAGGATGTTATTGTAGCTCAGTTGCTTGCCGTGGAGGATTTCAAAACGTTCGGTAAGGGCTGTGCCATAAAACTTTGCCTCCTGATGTGGGTTCTCCCCATAGCGAAGAGGATAAGCCACAGGAATGGATAGCTCAATGCCCTCCTCAGGTAGCTCCTCAGTCACTTTGGAGCCCACAAAATAGTGGTGAATGTGGTTGTCGTACTCCGACGTGAGCCCAAAGGCCGCTTTGGCCATTTCCTTCCTCTGCTCCTCTGTCGTCACCCCCTTGCCACTCTGTAGCATCTCCAGAAGGGCGCCATAATACTTGCGAGAGGCAATGATGAGGACATCCTTGTAATTCTTCGCTGCTGCACGGATCAAGCTCACTCCACCGATATCAATCTTCTCGATGATCTCCTCGTGCGTACCACCCGATGCGATAGTCTCATCAAAGGGGTAGAGATCCACCACCACGAGGTCTATCTCTAGGATGTCGTACATATCGCACTGCTTGGCGTCGTCTGCATTATCTCTTCTGGAGAGGATGCCCCCGAAAATACTAGGGTGTAGCGTCTTTACCCTCCCGCCTAGGATGGAAGGGTAGGAGGTCAACTCCTCCACCGCGGTACACTCCAACCCCAATCCAGTAATATATGTTTGAGTCCCTCCCGTAGAGATCAGCTCCACGCCAAGTTTAGCCAGCTCCCTCACTATGGGCTCCAATCCTTCCTTATTAAATACCGAGATGAGCGCTCTCTTAATTTGCCTTTCCGACATAGTTTTACCCTCTATAAAATCGATTTACTTTGCACCCTGCAATAGTGCCTGTACAGTTTTCCGCAAAGTTAAATAAAAATAGCGACACTCCGACCCTTTTGTCCCCACAGATGTAGAGCTGGCACATTAGAAGAGACTATTGTGCTAATGATGATATACAATCTGTTGAGGATAATGGAGTAAGGACCTC
>NZ_HF988948.1:0-8066 GCF_000435035.1 Porphyromonas sp. CAG:1061
CTGCCTTACACACTTTTTGGGATACTACCTTTGATTTTCCGTAGTGGAGAGTGTAAAGAGCTAGATTTTGCTGTGCACCTGTATTATTGTAGAGCTCTATGTACTTAGTACCTTGAAGGGGGCCATCATCAGGTGGTGAGGCCATTACCTCTGTAATGAATATACCTTCTGGGATGATGGTGGTGCCAGGTTGGATAGATTCGATATCGATTTGGAAGGATAGATCTGCATACTTTCCATTCCTATCTATTAGTTTTTTAATCTCAAAGTGGTAGCTATTTCCAGGCATGAAAGTAGCTCCTAGGTTGATGACGATATCTTCGGCCTTATCTCCTGAGTAGATGGTGGGTTGAAATCCAACGCAGGTGACCGTAGCATCTCGGATTGAGACTGGACCTGAAAGCTTGAGGTGTACCCGTCCTGATTGCTCAGCCCATTGCTCTTGGATATGGAGTTTTTCCTCTTCTCCCCCAGTATTATCCTGGATAATCTTGGGAAGGATATAAGCGTTATTGAGCTTTTTCTTTGAGGTGAATTTTGTGTGAAGGCTCATTCGCCAATAGGGGCGACCTTCGGGTAGTTCAATCCACTCGCCTTGACGGAGCCCGGAAACTGGAGTGAACCATCGGAAACGTATCCCTTTTGTAGCGTGGTAGTCTACCTCTACTTGGACTTTCTGCCACAGTTGGTAGCCACTATTATTTTGCCATGAGGTGAGTACCGTGCTTGAAAGTTTACGGCTCTCTGTGGAGCTTATTTTCTGGTAGGTCTCTTTGACCAGTCCAATGCTAGTATTGTTTTTAGTAGGAACCACCTTGTAATAGTATCGAAAGTTGCCTACTTCTTGGTTGAACAGGGTTACTTCAAAGGTATTGCTACTGGTCGGAAGGTCTTGGAATACAAAGCCGAGGCTCCAGGTGAAACTCCCTGAAGCCTCGGAGGTAAAGTCCTTGTAGATAACGGCACTGCCCGACTTGCCATTGTTTTGGTGCTTTGCAATGCCATCCTCAATGATAAACTCGTCCAGATCACCCGTCCACCCCCCTTGGGCGTGAGCGAGTTGCGGTGACAGCAGAAGTAGCAGTAGAAGGAGTAGAAAGTGCTGCTTCATCTAGTTACTTTTGAAGGAGATCTCTGAGATTGATATGCTCTTTAGCTACTTCAAACTGTTGGTCTGCTCTATAGGAGGAGCGCACAAGCGGTCCGCTCTCTACGTGTGAAAGTCCCATCGCCTCACCCTCCTCTTTGTAGGCTTTGAATTGGTCGGGGTGCACATACTCCTCCACTGGTATATTCTGATGACTAGGGCGTAGGTATTGTCCAATGGTCAGTGTCGAAACTCCCGCCTCAAGGCAGTCGGCAAATAGTTCCTTAACCTCATCTGGTGTTTCGCCCAGACCTACCATAATGCCACTCTTGGTAACAAAGCCACGCTCGGAGATATGCTTCAATACTTTGAGACTATTCTCGTAAGTGGCACGGTGGCGAACGGTGGGGGTCAGGCGTCGTACCGTCTCAAGGTTATGGGCTACCACATCGGGCTGGCTTTCCAAGACCAAGTCGAGAGACACTAGCTGTCCTCCAAAGTCAGGGAGCAGTACTTCTATCGTGGCGTGCGGATTCAGCCGACGCACCTCCTCAATCGTTTGCCGCCAATGCTCCGCTCCTCCATCGGGCAGATCATCTCTATCCACCGAAGTGATCACCACATACTTAAGCCCCATCCTGCGGACACTCTCCGCCACACGCCTAGGTTCATCGGGATCGAGGGGAGCGGGTGATTTGCACGAAGGGGTGCCACAGAAGCGGCATGCACGGGTACACTCATTACCTCCAATCATAAAGGTAGCGGTACCACGGCTCCAGCACTCAGCCTGATTAGGGCAACGGCCACTACTACAGATGGTATGTAAAGCCGCCTCCTTAATGGTCTCAGAAGTGCCAGAATAGCTATCGGTGCTAGAGATACTAATTTTTAGCCAATCGGGCTTACGAAGTGGCCGTTTTTTCTTGCCCTCTATCATCTCATTAAGCTATTTTTGAAGTGATTCGTTATCTGCCTATATAGGTGGTTGCGTGTATTCCCTCCGTAGATGCTGTGGTTTTTATCGGTATAGACGAGCATCCTATAATCCTTATCCGCCTCTACTAGTGCAGGGACTAGGTGCATCACATTTTGCATATGTACATTATCGTCGGCCGTACCTTGGATAATAAGTAGATCCCCCTTCAGACCCCTTACATAGGGCATTACTGAAGTCGCTTGATATCCCTTGGCATTCTCTTGAGGCGTGCGCATATACCTCTCTGTATAGATCGTGTCGTATAGCCCCCAATCGGTTGGCGGGGCGACTGCTACGCCTGCTGCGAAGGTGCCTTGTCCACGGGTCATGGTCATCAGCGTCATGTACCCTCCAAAGCTCCAGCCAAAGATACCGATCCGCTTGGCATCAATGTAGGGAAGTTGTCCTAGAGCTTGAGCTGCCTCCACCTGGTCTTGAGTCTCAAGAATACCCATTTGTAGATAGGTGCACTTCTTGAAATCGCTTCCACGACCACCAGTGCCACGTCCATCTACAGCAACTACCACAAATCCCTCTTGTGCTAGATACTCTTCCCAGCCAAAGCTAAAGCGATTCTCCACCGTCTGTGATCCGGGACCGCTATACTGAGTCATCACGAGAGGGTACTGCTTATTGGGGTCAAAGCCCTCTGGCTTGATCATCCAAGCATTCAGTTGCTGACCACTTTGGGTATTTACTTTGATAAACTCACGCTGATTATATCTGATCTGTGCCAATCTATTTTTCAACGCCTGGTTATCCTCCAGTAGCGTCAGCGCCTTGGCATCTTTCGTTCGGCAAATCTGATATCTAGGCACTTCTGTCGCCGATGAGTGGTTGAGTAGATAGTAGCTCAGGTCACTGCTAAAGGTGGCATTGCTCCAGCCACTCTCTGGGGAGAGATAACGGATCTTTCCTTTGCGGTCTTGAGCCACCACCACCCGATCCATTGGGGTGGGGTAGGCGATAGAATAAATGAGTTCGCCCTGAGGAGAAACCCCATAAAAGGTATCGATATCATACTCACCTTTGGTTACCTGCTCCTGACGTGTACCTGCCTTATCGTAGCGGTAGAGCTGTGGGCGACCCGAGGTTTCAGAGACATAGTAAGCCCCTTGAGGAGTGAAGGCCAATTGTAACACCCAGCTATTGCTATCGATATAGCGGTCATCTTTATCTTCAATCCAGAGGCGTGCCACCTGACTTTGAGGGTTGACCTGATAGGAGCGAAGGTGGTTTTGATGCCTATTGAGGGTAAAGACGTAAAGGCTCTCCTCGTGAAACTCTAGCCGAGGGATATAGAATTCCTCTTTTATCCCAAGATCAACGGTAGAGGTTTTGCGATTGTCAAGGTGGTAAAGGTGGATGGAAATCTTGCTATTCTCCTCACCAGCCTTTGGGTACTTAAATTGGTAGGTATAGGGGTATAGCCCGGTGCCATACACCGCCATATCATACTGCTTTACCTGTCTTTCGTCGGACCGTACATAGGCCAGATACTGGCTATCTTTGCTCCAGCTCATCAGACTTGTGACGTAGAGCTCCTCTTCGTAGACCCAGTCGGTCACGCCATTGAGCACCTCATTCCACTTGCCATCGGTAGTCACTTGCACCTCCGTATCAAAGTCAAACTTCTTGATGTAGATATTATTATCCACCACAAAGGCACAGCTACGACCGTCCGGCGAGAGGAGGGGAACACGTACCCGACGCCCCTCTGCAGTCAGTGGCTCTACCCTATTGCGACGCACGTCGTAATGATAAGCATCATACGTAGCACTTCGGCGGTAGATAGGTTTCCAATCTCGCAGGATAATGATATGGTGCCCACTATCGCTGATGAGGTAGTCGCTAAAAGTGTCAAAGTCGCAGTCACGAGCTTTTTGGGTGTCAAAAAGCACAGCTACCTCCTTGCCCGTTTCATAGCTATACTGTACTAGTCGAGTGCCATCATCCGAGATGACCGTGTAGCTCTTCCCATCCACCATCGGACGGAAGCCATAGCCCGCACTCTGTGGCCAATATCTGCCACCTGTGATCGCCTCTAGTGAAATTCCCTCTGCCCTGCTTTGGGTAAAGCAAAGGAGTATGAGTACTCCAAGTGTAACTAGCCTCTTAAGTCTTAAATCCATTATTTATCTGTTGCTATTGGTTTTTACATTAGTAGTTTTGTGCTTTTATTTGGTGAGCCGTTGCATCGCTTCAGCAGTAGCTTCGTGAGTGCTAAAGGCGGAGAGGCGGAAGTAGCCTTCACCCTCTAGCCCAAAGCCAACACCTGGCGTGCCAACAATCTGCTTCTCGGTGAGTAGGTAATTGAAGTAATCCCACGATGCAGGGTACTCTTCGGGTGTCTTGAGCCAAATATAGGGCGAGGAGACGCCTCCATAGTGTGCTACCCCGATCTCAGTGAGTGCTTCCCTAATGGTCTGGGCATTCTGTAGGTAGTAATCGATATTAGCACGTACCTCGGTTTTCCCCTCTGGAGTGTAGATAGCTGCGGCGCCCCTTTGGCTAATGTAACTAGCCCCATTGAACTTGGTGGTCTGCCTACGGCTCCACATGGCATTGAGCCCGCCTGGGAGCGACTTGGGCACCACTGTATAACCGCACCGCACGCCAGTGAAGCCTGCCGTCTTAGAGTAGCTTCGGAATTCAATTGCACACTCCTTCGCACCCTCTATCTCGTAAATACTGTGGGGTACATTCTCCTCACGGATAAAGGCTTCATAGGCGGCATCAAAGAGGATGAGAGCATCGTGCTCACGGGCGTACTCCACAAACTTCTTTAGCTCATCGTAGGTGAGGGTAGTGCCCGTAGGGTTGTTAGGATAGCAGAGGTAGATGATATCTACTGGCTGCTGAGGAAGTGGCGGAATGAAATCATTGCTCTGGCTACAAGGGAGATAGGTGAGTTGGCTCCACTGTCCACTCTCGGCAAGATAATCACCTGCCCGCCCTGCAAGGGCGTTGCTATCTACATAGACCGGGTAAACGGGGTCGGTGACTGCTATCCGCACATCATTGCTAAAGAGGTCCACAATGTTAGCGGTATCGCTTTTGGCTCCATCGCTTACAAAAATCTCATCTGGTGCTAGTTCTACTCCCCTCGAGGCATAGTCGTGCTGCACAATCAGCTCACGCAAAAAGGCATAGCCCTGCTCTGGCCCATACCCTTTGAGAGTCTTGCCACTCGACATCTCATCCACCGCCTCGTGCATCGCCTTGATAACGGTTGGGGGAAGGGGGCGAGTGACGTCACCAATCCCCATACGTAGAATCTTCGCTTCGGGATGAGCCTCTTGATACTTAGTAATTCGCCGATTGATTTCGGCAAATAGATAGCTCCCAGGGAGCTTATTAAATTGGTTGTTTATCTTCTTCATATCGTTACGATTCCTTGGTAAACATACGTAGCTGGACCCGTCATATAGACAGGGTCGCTCTCCTTGCCACTCCACTCAATCACGAGAGAGCCGCCAGGCATCTCTATATTCACTTTATGGGCGACCAAACCGAGGTTGATTGCAGCAACAGCCGTGGCGGTAGCCCCTGTGCCACACGCCTGAGTGAGCCCCGAACCGCGTTCCCATACCCTCATCTTAATCGTGTTGGGGTCTTGGATCATAGCGACTTCATAATTAACGCCATCGGGAAAGGCTGCGTCGTGCTCCACCTTTGACCCCACCTCTGCAAGAGGGTAATCATCAGGGTCGCTCTCAATGAAGTGGATAAAGTGGGGGTTGCCGACAGAGACATAGCTCCCCTCTACCCCTTGTACTCGTTTCCCTACCTCCAGCACTCGGGGCAATCCCATATCCACTCTAGCCGCCATTACCTCTTCCCCTTCTAGCGTAAGGGCAAGTATTTTATCGCCCGACTGCGTCTCAATCGTCATCGGATTCGAGCGGTCCAGCCTCCTCTCGTAGAGGAGCTTAGCCACACAGCGGATAGCATTGCCACACATCAGCCCTTCCGACCCATCGAGATTGAAGATCCGCATCATATAATGGCCTGATGGTTGCTTGTGGTAAGTGATCACCCCATCACCGCCGATCCCCTTTCGTCGGTCGCTATATTGACGAGCAAATTGGGCAATATCTGCCAGTGGATACTTGTCTAGGTCTATGTAAATGTAGTCGTTGCCCAGACCGTGTAACTTATCAAATATTATTTGGCTCATGCGTTGCTATCCAAACTATAGTTATTAACTCCCAGCTCCTCATAAGCTTGTACCAGCGCCTCTTGGTCGTCCGATATAAAGAGGACGTGGTCATCTACCCGAAGCTGAGTATGCCCACGGGGAATAAAAAACTGCCCCTCCCTCTGTACCATAATGGCCAGGGTATGGTCGGGAAGCTCCAGGTCACGCATCATATCACTCTTACTGATCATCTGCTCATTCACGATGATTTCCGAAATAGCACTCTTGATCTGCTGCGGTAGATTAATATCGGTAAAGACATTCTCCCTCACCGAATAGTCGATAAGATCCAGCTTATCCGCCATCGTATGCACCGTAGTACCCTGAATCAGTAGGGAGAGGATGGTGATGAAGAATACGATGGCAAAGGTGAGCTGTGCATGCTCCAGCCCAGCTACCCACGGCGATATCGCAAAGATAATTGGCACTGCTCCACGCAAGCCCACCCAACTGGTATAGAGCTGAGCTTTGGCACTAAACTTACCCCAAAAGGGAAGCAGCGTGAGGAATACCGATAGCGGACGCCCAAAGAAGAGCATAAATAGCGAAATGTATAGCGCGGGGAGTGCTAGCTTCATCATGTATGGAACATCTACCAAAAGCCCTAGCGTCAAGAACATCACTAACTGGCTAAGCCACTGCATACCATCGAAAAACTTGGCGATGGTATGACTGTACTGCATGCGAGAATTGCCAATCACCAAGCCCCCAACATAGACTGCCAAGTAGCCATTCCCCTGTACCGTATTGGTGAGGGAGTAGATGAAAAAGGCGATAAAGAGCATCAGTATTGGATAGAGCGACGTCGCATAGAGGTTGGCTCTATTGACCAGCCAAATGGCACCTTTCCCGAGTACAAAGCCGAGGAGTAGTCCGAGTGAAAATTGAACAACAAACATCAAAAACCCGTCCCAGATCGTAACGCTATCCCCTTGGCTAATCATCTGTATCAGCACCATGGTGAGCATGTACGCCATAGGGTCGTTGCTACCACTCTCAAATTCTAGGAGCGGCTTGAGGGTTTGCTTCAGGTTGGCTAGGAGCGGCTTGAGGGTTTGCTTCAGGGTGGTTTTCTTGCTTCTAAGAATCGAGAAGACCGACGCCGAGTCAGTTGAACTCATTACACTGGCAAAGAGGAGCGACTGTAGAAACGTGAGCTTGATCCCCATATCTAGCCATTGGAAAAGGAAGTAGATAAAGGTGCCCGTGAATAGTGCAGTCAATAGCACCCCCACTGTAGCTAGGAGCCCTCCAGGTGCCATAATAGGCTTGATCTCCTTAAAGGAGGTATCCATACCGCCCGAAAAGAGGATCACCACCAGAGCCACCGATCCGATCGCCTGTGCGATCACTGGGCTGTCAAAATTGATGAAGCCTGTGGCACCCGCTGCCATACCCACACCTAGGAATAGGAGCAGGGTGGGTAGCCCAAATCTAAAACCAGTTTTGCTTAGAAATAATCCTAGTACAGCCAGTATAGAGCCGTACAGAAGTAGATGGTCGGTGGATAGTACCGTTAGTATCATATATTTGCTTCTAATATGTCATGTTCGTTTCAACTTGCAATATACCAAAAACGAATGAAAATACAGCCCCAACACCACTTGAAATGAGGGGTTACGCATTAGAAAGTTCTAACTGTATGGTTTTTGGCGGGGTATCTATGAGTAAGGACCTCGGCAGAGGTCCGTGCTAAATAGGCACAGGTCAAGGCACGCAGTGCCGATGACCTGTGTATAGATAGGTGTAAAATACCCTTGCGACCCCAGTCGAGGGGTCGGACAACCCTATCTCTAGGTCTG
>NZ_HF988949.1:0-1540 GCF_000435035.1 Porphyromonas sp. CAG:1061
TAGCTGAATGGCACCCTGTCGGATGCTTTTTTTTACTCACGTCCGACCTGTCCGACTCGTCCGACTTGTCTGACTTGTCCGATTAGGTACCCGCTTTCTTAGAAGTAGCGGGCACTCTTCACCATCTCCACCGCCTTGCGGATAGAGTCCAGTCCAAACGTCTCAGGGTCCAGCTCACTAAATGGGATCGCCTTCAGTTCGGCCACATCATCGCCCCCTACACCAATGTAAGGATCCAACGACTCTACCGCCATATGGAATACCATATCCACCGTATGGACCTCAAAACCCGAATAAAGATAGATATTGGGAAGTGAGAAAAGATACCTCAATGGATCCACAATACCTCCCCTCAGCCCTGATAGGGCAGAGATTCGTGTCTCCTCCTTGATCTCACGTGCCATTCCCTCCTCTGCCGTCTCATATGGGTCAATAAACCCTCCAGGCAAGTCATAAGTGCCCTTGGCAGGATCCGCACCACGCACTGCCACCAATACCCGATTCAGTTTGTCGGTTATGAAGCAGGTGCAAGCAGCAGAGGGATTAAAATAATAGGTAAATCCGCATCCTCCGCACCTCTTCGCCTTGGCATTCTCCACCTTAAATTGGTCACTGCCACACTTCGGACAATAACCAAAGTCGGCCAAAGGGTGCTTGTGCTCCTTCATCGCTTTACTCACATGTGTACTCATAGCTTATTCCAATTTATAAATATTTCAAAGTGATTCTCCATAAATAGTTCTCATCGTACCTTCCCCCTCAATTCAATATAAATAGCACCAAGTCTGGCAATATCTCTTCACTACTCCCCTCATCTCCATACATTCCTTTGCTACGGGCATCGCACCGTCTGAGATACTTGATGATATCCACCACCTTCACCGCAGAGTAGTTGCGCAACCCCGCCATATACTCCTTCACAAAGAACTTACTCGATAGTCCCAATGCCCGCATCACACTCCCTTCATCTTGCCGATTTGGAGCATAAAAAGCAATCAGCAGATTGGCAAAGTAATTAAATAGCTGAGGCAAGATCATTTGTATCGGAGCCCGCTTTTCATCATTTCCCAAGGCTTGCGCAATCCGCATCGACTCGCCCACCTGCCGATAGGCCAATGCCGTCCCAAGCGCAAAGACCGAATACTCCCTTCCGAAGGTCAAAGACCGAATACTCCTTAGACCAACCAGTATAAGCCTGTACCATCTCCGCCGTCACCGCACTCCTAGCCTCAAGAGGTAAGGCAGTAGCCAACTTCTCCAACTCGCTATCCATTCGCTGAAGGTCGGCACCCATCCGATTAGCCACCATCTGAATAGCCGCAGGATTGAGCCGCAGTCCATGGGTCTCAGCCATAGGAGCAATATAGGGCTCCAAACGATAGTCCTTGATCCGTGGACTTTCCACCAAAAGAGCCGACTTCTCCAATTGCTTCACCCAGGCATGACCACGATTCAGTCGCTTTCCCCCCTTGATCGACACCACCAAAATCAGATGAGGATTGGGGTGCGTCACCAAGCTCACCAAAGCAGAGAGTGGCGG
>NZ_HF988949.1:1595-2191 GCF_000435035.1 Porphyromonas sp. CAG:1061
CGCCTCTCGCAGCACCACCACCCGATATCGACTACCCATAGGATAGCGCCGACAGTGAGCCAAAAGCTCGTCCACTCCACAGCTAGAGCCATAAAGAAGAGAGTAGTCAAATCCACCCCAGCCCGACTCATCCTCACCCTCCTCCGCCTCCGGAAGGTAGGTAGAGACAATTTTTTTCTCTATCTTGTCGATAAAATACTCCTCCTCACCCATCAAGATATAGATAGGCGAAGGCTTTTGGTCGGGAGAAAGACGGCTCAATACCGTCTGTGGTTGGTCACTATAGGGCATACAACTACATTATTTATAAGAGAGGCACCACCCGAAAAGGGCTGGCACACCCCCAATAGATCACAAATATAATGAAATAAAAAGAATAAGGAAATGGCACCCACTGAGCAAACGATGATATACGATCCCATTCGGAAGAAAGAAGTCCCCCTCACCCCCGAAGAGAGGGTACGCCAAGCCGTCGTACACCTACTCACACACCAACTCGACTACCCTCCCACTCTGATCGCCAATGAGTACACCATCACCGTAGGCAAACTCTCGCGCCGATGCGATACCGTCGTCTTCACCCCACAGCTACAGCC
>NZ_HF988949.1:2210-10935 GCF_000435035.1 Porphyromonas sp. CAG:1061
ACAGCTACAGCCCCTCATGATCCTAGAGTACAAGGCACCACACATACCACTCACCGAAAAAGTGATCCAACAAGCTTTCCAGTACAATACCACCCTACAAGTACCCTACATAGCCCTCTCCAACGGGCGCCAAACCCTCCTCTACAAAGTGGGGTACCAAAAACAGCCCTCCACCCCCCTACCCGGTATTCCCCCCTACCAACAGCTCCTGCAATCCCTCCGCTAACCCCCGACAAACACTAGATAGACATAAAGAGAATGTTGCACGAAGTGCCATACTCATAAGAGCTTAAAAGTGGTCCGACCCGTCCGACTCGTCTGACCAGTCCGACTTGTCCGATAAGGCACCTACAAAGAATCTGTAAAATAAAGTGAAAAACCTACCAGAAATAGGGCTGCGTAAACACTCCCTCACAACCCACTGAAATTCAACACCCTACAAGAGCCTCCATTGAGATGCAACAAAGCAATCGCTTAGTTGCAACAAACCGATCGCTTAGTTGCAACTCGCCGATCGCTTAGATACGGTCTCAGCAATCGCATAGATATGGTCTCAACCACCGTCCTCCTAAACTATTGGTTTATAACACCATACAACAACCCCCTCATTTCACCCCATCTCTCCCTCTCCCCCGACAAGCATTAACCTATTTTAAGTACCTGAACACATCGTTAGCGTCGCAAACGAGATACCGGGATAAAAGAATCGCCACGATCATTCGAGAAATGTCTAACAGCCGATCATAGATTATCACAGATCCCCCCTAATCACCCTAGCTCCACCCTCGACAGGGTCAAGTCTCCTTCTAACCTGCCACAAATAGAGTTCATAACCAATGCTTGCCATGAGGACTCTGCACTATAAAGACAACCTTATCTCTACACTAACGGCCACTTGGGGGTTATACGTATATATAAAATGTGTGGGACGAGAAATATTTGTGTGGGGAATTATTTTTTGGTACCTTTGCGGGAGTTATTCCGTGTTGGGTCTTGTAAGCGGTGCTGAAAGGTGGCACACACCCACTGGGTATCATATAGAAATCGGATTTTAGATTATGTACGGGATCGTAGAGATTCAAGGACAGCAATTCAAGGTAGAGAAGGATCAGAGGCTATTTGTGCATCACATTAAGGATGTTGCCGAGGGTGATTCTCTAGAATTTGAAAAGGTACTGCTCCTCGACCAAGATGGTGAGGTGCGTGTAGGTGCTCCAACAGTGGAGGGTGCTAAGGTAGTTTGCGAAGTGATTCGCCCACTAGTAAAGGGTAAGAAGGTACTTGTTTTCCACAAGAAGCGTAGGAAAGGGTATCGCAAGCTGAACGGTCACAGACAGCAGTTTACCCAGCTTAGCGTGAAGGAGATTGTAGGATAATCAAAAAGGAAGAAAGGAAAGAGAAATGGCACATAAAAAAGGTGTAGGTAGCTCTAAGAACGGACGCGAGTCGGAAAGCAAACGACTTGGCGTGAAGAAGTTTGGCGGTGAGTTTGTAAAGGCTGGCAATATCATCGTTCGCCAGCGTGGCACAAAGCATCACCCAGGGACTAACGTAGGAATGGGTAAGGACCACACACTTTATGCTCTTGTAGATGGCAAGGTGGTCTTTACTACTCACAAGGGAGATAGGTCTAAAGTCTCTATTGAGGCTTAACCCCCTTTAACTCAGAGTGTGAGGGTGATCTTGAATCACCACATAGGCCATAAGTGGCTAAGAATATGGTTGGCGGTGCTACTCATCATGGCGATGGGAAGCACCTCCTGCCGTACTTATAGAGAGCCAGTGAGGAGGGTGCTTCTTCCCTCTGGCACCATTTCGAGGGAGATCTACCCAATGGAGACACAGGAGCTCGCCTCGGAACTATCTAAAGACCTAAAGATCAACATTGAGCTACCGGAGGATAATCTGGAGCTCTACAGCTTTGCCGATGAGTGGAAGGGGACTCCCTACCGCTTTGGAGGCACCACGAGGAAAGGGACCGACTGCAGTGGCTTTGTCTGGCAACTCTATAAGGCGGTCTATAATAAGGATCTTGGGCGTCACTCTTCTGCCACACTGATGGCCAATAGTCGGAGGGTGGATAAGCGTCACTTGAATGAGGGGGACTTGGTCTTTTTCAATATCAATAACCGTCGCGGTGGTAGAGCTAGCCATGTGGGGGTCTACCTAAAGAATGATCTATTTGTGCACGCGACGACCAAGCAGGGTGTGATCATCAGCAGTCTCAACGAACCATACTACAGACGCACCTATATTGGGGGAGGCCGGGTGCTGTAACCAGCTATGAGGGAGAGTGCAAAGAAGCCGACAGGGGAGCAGAGTGAAGTACTTACCGAAGCGGTGAGCTATCTATCGGCTTCAGACCATAGCACTCTTTTGCTTGAGGGATCGGCAGGTACTGGTAAGACCACTTTGATTGCCTGGATCGTCGAAGCACTTCAATCGAAGCTTAAAGCGGCAACGGGAAAAAGCTACAAGGCGATCATGACTGCCCCGACCAATAAAGCGGTGGAGGTGCTTAGGGAGAAGGGAGCTACTAGCAAAGCGACCTACACAGACTACTGCACACTCCACTCGGCACTTCGCCTTCGTTATTCTATCGACGAGAAGAGTGGTGCGGAGATCTTTACCCCTGACAAAAGCAATAGGGAAAATAAGCTTGGTGGTGTCACTATCTTGGTGGTGGATGAGGCGTCGATGATCGGGGCTGACCTACTCCAATATGTAGAGGAGCGAATAGAAGAGGAGCGCCACCTCAAAGTGATCTTCATAGGGGATATCAAGCAGCTACCGCCTGTGAATGAGGATACCTCTCCAGTTTTCACCAAAGGTTATTTCCGGCTCTCTCTGAAGGAGATCATACGCCAGGCGGCTGAAAACCCAATTATATCTCTCTCCAACGATATTTACCAGCTGAATAACTTTCAGGACCATGTGAATGCGGAGGGTCTGGGTTATTCTTATACCAAGGATCGGTCAGCGATTATCCGCCACTTTGCGAGGCATCGTGACGACTTGGGGATACGCTATCTAGGGTACACCAATGCTTGCGTCAACGCCTTTAATGAGGAGGTGAGGAGAGAGATATTTCACCAACCTAGTAAGATAGAAATAGGCGAAACGATTATTTTTGACCGCCCTTATGAGGTGGTGGAAACGGACGACTTCGGAGATCCCTATAAATACGTCTATACCAATAATCAAGAGGTGTTGGTGGAGAATATAGAGGTATGCGATGAGGAGATAGATATCCCATGGGATAAGAATGGAGGCAAACAAAAGGTTCGCCTAAAGTACTATGTGGTGAATGATAGCTTTCCGATTCTGCATGAGGAGAGTGAATTTGTATTTGCCGACCTAATGGAGACATTGCGCCGAAAGGCTATCAACAAAGATCTTTACTGGCGCGACCTCTATGCGATAAGGAATGCCTTTGTCGCCTTCAAGCATCGGTACGCCCTTACGGTTCACAAGGCGCAGGGCTCTACTTACAGGGAGGTTTTTCTAGATTATGATGACATGATGCGCAACAATAGTATTTTGGAGCGAGAAAAGCTATTATATACAGCGATTACTAGAGCATCAAAGCATCTCACTATTTGGACTTCAAGGCTAAGAGATGGAAGGTAGGGAGATAAAACTGGTGCTATTTGATATGGATGGGGTGTTGTTTGATACAATGCCCTATCACGTGCGAAGCTGGAAGCAGGTTTCGGACGAGTATGGGATGGAGGCGGAGCAGGACGAGTTTTACCTCTATGAGGGGATGCGTGGGGTAGATACGATCGATAAGATCTACCGGAGGACGTTCCAAAAATCGGCCAGTCCTGAACTAATTCAGGAGATCTATCAGCGTAAGACGGCCCTCTTTAATGGAGAGGACTTTGAGCTAAAACTGATTCCCCACACACGGGAGGTGATGCAATACTTTCAGGAGAAGGGAATAGAGATGGCGGTGGTGACAGGGAGCACGCAAGGGACTGCTTACCCTCGGATCGCGAAAAACTATGCAGAGTATATCCATCAAGACCATATTATCACAGCGGAGAGTGTGCAAAACGGGAAGCCCCACCCCGACCCTTATCTGATGGGAATGGAGCTATTTGGAGCGAAGCCTGAGCATACTATCGTGATTGAAAATGCCCCTCTTGGGGTGAAGAGTGGCCATGATGCAGGTGCCTATGTACTGGCAGTGACGACGGGTCCAATTGGGGAGTACATCATGAGGGAGCAGGGGGCAGATCGGGTCTTCTGTGATATGAAAGCACTACTGGTATGGTGTCGTGCCAATCTGTAAAAAGGCTCTCGGAGCGTGAGCGGAAGGTGATCGCCTCTCTCAAGTATGCTAAGTACAGAGCGGAGGAGGGGCTTTTCGTGGCGGAGGGGATGAAGAGTGTAGAGCTACTTTTGCCACAATTTAGGCTAAAGTGGTTGCTATTTTGTGGCGAGGAGGTACCCTTTGACGCCCCTGAAGAGTGCTGTCGGCTCTGCACACCACAAGAACTAAAGAAGCTATCGACACTCCAAAGCAGGCAAGAGCTGATGGCGGTATTTCACCGCTCGGAAGTGCCTGTGCTCCCTGAGGAGGTTCAAGGTTTGGCAGTGGCGCTTGAGGAGGTTCAGGATCCTGGCAACCTCGGCACCATCATTCGTCTTTGCGACTGGCTAGGCATTCAGCACCTCTTTTGCAGCAAGGGGTGTGCCGACCCGTTTAATGCTAAGACGGTACAGGCTAGTATGGGGGCTCTAGGGAATGTGACTATTCACGAGGAGGTGGATTTGCTCCACTATCTGCCCCATCACTTTGATATAATTATGGCGACGGCTATGAAGGGGATGGATTATCGCAAGGCCTCGGTGGGGAAGAGTGACCGGGCGGTGCTACTTCTAGGCAATGAGGGGCGAGGGCTTTCGGAGGAGTTGCTACAGATTGCCACAACTTGTCTTACCATACCGAGTGCTCCCACTGCTGTGAGTGACTCGCTCAATGTATCTATTAGTGCAGCTATTTTACTTTCCAATCTTATAAAACAGTAGACTATGTTCCGTCGACTTCTTTTATTCACCACGCTACTATTTTCGCTCGGTGCTATGGCACAGGAGCAGGAGTATCAAGTGGAATTCAAGACCAATGTGGGTAAGTTCACCGTAAAACTCTACAATGAAACGCCTCGCCATCGAGACAACTTCCTTGCTCTGGTGAGGGAAGGGACCTACGACAATCTCCTTTTCCATAGAGTGATTAAAAACTTTATGGTGCAAGCAGGTGGGGATGCTCGAGAGCCCTACAAAAAGAGGTATGAAGCACTCAAGGAAAGGCACTCGGAGATGATACCGGCGGAGATAAGATACCCTCAGCTATACCACAAGAGGGGAGCACTTGCAGCCGCTCGAATCGGGGATGAGGAGAATCCCGACAAGGCGAGCGACCCGATAGAGTTTTATATCGTGATTGGGGAATTTTACCTTGAGAAGGAGCTGAAAGCCTACGAAACAGAGGAGCGTGGTGAGATGCCTGCTGAGGTGAAGCAACGATATATGACGGAAGGGGGCACCCCGCATCTGGACAATGAATATACGGTCTTCGGCGAACTGGTGGACGGCTTCAAAACTATTGATAAAATACAAAATAGAGAGACTGGAGAGAATAATCGCCCCCTTAAAGAGGTCTACATCATCTCCGCCAAAATCCTGTAACACAATGAAAATAACTGACGCCATAAAAGTCCTCCGCTTTCCACTAGCTGTACTAGTGGTGTACATTCATTATGCACCTTTCCATCGTGTAGATTTATGGGCATTAACAGCAGCCGACAGACCCATTACGACCACCCTTTATACTCTATTTAGCTTTTTAGTTGGCTCAGTAGCGGTACCTATCTTTGCAGCCATATCGGGCTATCTTTATTTTCTTAAAATAGGGAATCACTTTAGTCGTGCACAATATATTGAGCAAAGCCGGAAAAGGGTGTATACATTAGCCATCCCTTACATTGGTTGGATTGCTATTACTTGGGTTGCAGTAATTTTTTATAATATGATAAAATACGATGCAACCTTAACGCAACTTCTTTCGGACACATGGCAAAACCTCTACTACATTCTATGGTCTCGCCCATTGTATTTCCCTTTTTCCTTTATCCGCGACTTGATGGTGCTTTCGTTGCTTGCCCCATTGTGGCATTGGCTCATAAAGCATACCTCTTGGGTATGGCTCGTGGCATCGCTACTATTATACTTCAGCCCTATAGAATTATTTACAGGGTTATCAACCCGACTTCTTTTTTATTTCTCTTTAGGTGCATTTTGGGGTATTAAAGGTTATAGAGAGCTAATCATTAGTCGCCCAATAGGGGTCATTTCAATACTAATCACTTTGATTGCTACTAGCGTCTACATCATACAGCCAGTGGCGAGTGCTTGGCATACTCCCTCACTAAAACTATTTGAAATAGCACTTATAGTGGTAATTCTATATGCCTTACAAAGGTCTGACACAACCAAACCGCTCTTTGCTTGGTGCCAAAAGATGGGTATCTACTCATTTTTCATATACTCCACACACCAGATTTACATCGTTAACTTTGCGAGAGGGTTTCAAGAAAGGATCCTCTCTTACTTCCGTGCACCCCTTGACGACTTACTTAATGTGGTGATTTACATCACCTTCCCCATAGCTATAGTGGCAATCCTAGTGGCAGTATATAAGATATGGGCTAAGGTGGCCCCTCGTTCCCTATCTCTTCTACTGGGTGGTCGAATCTAAAATTTTGCCAACTGAGTAGAGCTTGGTATCTTTGTGATAGTTACATTATCAATCAGTACAAGCAGATATTATATATGAAGATTCTAAGGAAGCTCTTTAGAGCCGCAACATTTATAGGAGTGGGAGTATTGGGTGCATCACAGCTCTCGGCACAGGATTTCGCAACTACTCCCGACTTTCTTACTAATATCCTACTTAATGACACTTTAGGGGGGCAACTTAGTTCTGAAGCGAAGAGGATTATTGGTCGCCCATTTGCTCCGGAGAAGCAGACTATATCTCCTGAGCAGCGACGACTGATGGCTTTTCTGAATGCTCCACGGGTGATGGACGCACGCTCCTTTAGCTCGCTATCAATCAATTGGCCTGAGCCGGTTGCAGTATCAATGGGCAAGGAGGGTATCTGGGATAATATCTTAAAAGATGACTTCAGACGTAAGGCTGAGAATAGTCGCTTCTACAAGCTCTCGCAAAACTGGCATAAAGCTCAGACACTAAAGGAGCAAGCGATGCTTAGAAACCCAAGGCTGATACAGTTGTCTATCAATGACCTCCCTGAAGCGATAAAGGCAACGGAGATCCAATCGGATGGTTACCAAGGTCAGCTCGCCTACAATGAAGCTCCTCAAATCAATGTAGAGAATAATAATATCATCACTGAAAAGGTGGCACGGAAGTATTGGTGGCATAACTTTGAAGGAAGTGCTCAATTTGCCCAAAACCAAGTCTCTAAAAACTGGCATAAGGGTGGACACAATAGCCTCAATGTCAATGCTAGGCTTTACTACAAAGCGACTTACGAAAAGAATATTGTGAAGTGGGTCAATGAGCTTGAATACCGCATTGGTCTCTTCACTAATGATATTGGTACGGATGAGAAACTTCAGCTCAAAATAGGGGAGGATATATTCCGAGCCTACACCAACCTTGGTGTTAAAGCCTTTGACCACTGGTACTATACGGTATCGGCTCAGCTTCGAAGCCAGGCTCTCAAAAACGTTGATGCAAACGGGACTGTGATCACACGTCCATTTGCACCAATCAGCATCGATGGTGGTCTCGGTATGAAGTACGATCTAGACCTAAAGAAGTTTAGAGGAAACCCTTTTGCAAGGTTTAGATTTAGTGCCAACATCGCTCCAGTCGGTATGGACTTTGTATACACTTACAGCGATGATATTGACAAGGGGCGTATCGGTCTCCAGCCCGATCAGAAGTATCGTTTCCGCTACGGCTCATCAGTACGATTGGACCTCAATTGGGACTTTTCGTCGTCGCTTAACTTGACGTCACGACTATTCTACAACACTTCCTACAAGCACGTGGAAATGGAGTTTGACAACACCCTTAGCTACTCATTCAATCAGTTCTTTAGCCTAAGGATGACCCTCAATACGCGCTTTGATGATAGCGTGATACTACCAGCCGGTGATGTAAAGAACTTCAAAAACCTTCTGCAGTACAATGAGCTACTCAGCATAGGATTTGCTTACAAGATCTAAGCCAACTCTCTATGCTTACGCTACCGGAGGGCTTTGAAAAGCGTTTTGCCAAACAGTTTGGTGCGGAGGTACTTTCCCAATTGAGCCAAGCACTAACTACTCCATTGGCATCCTCTATCCGGCTCCACCCTACTAAGAGCTTTCGGAGTAGCTTGCGTACTGTGCCTTGGTGTTCGTTGGGCAGGTATGTTGATGCTGCCGTCCTTTTTGGAGCTGATCCACTTTGGCATGCCGGAGCGTACTATGTACAGGAGGCTTCGTCAATGGTTTTGGCTCAGTTCATTCAGCAACTTCGCCTTGCCCCATCACGGGCTATTGACTTGTGTGCTGCACCTGGGGGCAAAAGTAGCCTACTGAGGAGCTACCTTCCTACCGACACGCTACTCATCTCCAATGAGATAGAGGCAAAGCGTGCTCAGATACTTCTTGAAAACCTTACCCGCTATGGTCTGGAGGA